>JAQUNY010000214.1 GCA_028717405.1 Eubacteriales bacterium | reverse complement strand
TCATACTCCAAACCTATGCTCTTGAAACTGATGTATTTCTTTGACATTTATAGAATACCCTCAATATTTATAATAAGATTTATAATAATATTCCGCCTTTCATCATATCCCGCGGCCTTGATTTTAGTAAGCCCGGCATCGATACCAATTAAGTATTTCACAGGGGTATACACTCCTGGTCAATCCCCCATACAGTTGCATGTTCAACAACAATATGCGGCGGAAGGTTGAAAATATTCACTACCGCTTCGGCAAAATCCCAGGGTTTCATAAGCTTTGGAACCGAAGCCGGTCCCAGGCCGGCACTCTCCCTGAAGTTTGTATCGCTCGAAGCCGGCACCATGTTCTTCGACACGCTTGTCGGAATTTATTATCCAGAATATTAGTGAAACACCGTTTGTTTTATCAGTTGCAGACTCAGGCGCGCAGCTTTCGCCATATTCATCCCTGCCCTCCTCCCCCATAACAGCCTCACATCCTGACATTCTTGCTAACAGTATATCTGCGCTGCAGTCGAGGTAATAAGCGGCACAGATATTGTAATACAAATCTTTTACCGTATCATATACTGTTGCCGACTTAATCCTGCCACTCCCGGCTTCTGCAGACGACGATATAAGGAGTGTGGAATACATCACAGATATGTTGCCGGTTTCGCGCAGTATGCATTCCATTGTTTCGGCCAACGCAAACGGTTCAAAATGCACACGTGTCTCGTCTTTAATATCCAGACCGGAACGTCTTAGCGTATCCTCATAAGTAATGCAATTACATTTGTTATATTTTGTAGTTATATTTTAATAAATAAATGCAAGAAAAAATCCTTCATTTCTTACATAAGAGGATTCTTACAGTAGTTGAATCTCCAATAAATTCAGCATAACGCTTTTACACACTGACCCAGCTCTTGATCCGGCTACTTTCAATGATCGCCTCCGTCAGCTTGACAATATAAGCCGCATCCTCCAGCGTGGCGAAATCCGGCTTGTCGCGTCCCGGCTTTTTCCCGTCGGCAATATACTTGTAGAAACTGTAAATATTGCCCCTGAAGGCGTCGTTCCAACCTTCAGGATGGCCCATAGCGAGGCTGGTATAAGGTTTTGCTTCAGGCGAGATAACATTCGGGTTTCTAATAATGAGGTGGTTATCCGCATCACGGTTACCGATCCACAAACGATCGTTTTCTTCCTGGTTCCAGCGCATCGATGCCTTAGTACCGTTTATTTCAAAATTAAAATAACAGCCGTGTCCGGCGCACACTTCCGAAACATTATAGACACCTGAAGCACCGTTGTCCATCTTAAACAATACAGCACCGTATTCCTCGTTTTCTATATGCACTTCTTCATATTCCGACGGCACTGCGCTCGTAAATGTCTCAGTCTGCTTAACAGGCTTCTTCCGCACCGGGATCACCGTAACCAGGTCAGCCATCACCTTGGTTATCCTGTGCCCTGTCACATGCTGCACGGCATCCATCCAGTGCGAGCCTATGTCGGCAATGCAGCATGACGCTCCCGCTATTGCCGGATCAAGCCGCCAGCTGTAGTCCGTGTCATACAGCAGCCAATCCTGCAGGTATGAACCCGAAGCAAGGCGCACCTCTCCTATCTCTCCCCGCTCAATCCTCCTCCTCATTTCCTGGACAAGCGGATTCATGCGGTAGTTGAAGTTTACCGCTGCAACAGTGTCGGGATATTCGCGTTTGAGGGCAACCAGGGACTCTGCTTCTTTATGGTTTACGGCAAGGGGCTTCTCGCTTAAAAGGTGCCTGCCCGACATGATTATTTTTTTATTAATTTCCGTATGCAGGTGGTTCGGGGTACAATTGTGGATCGCCTCTATTTCGGTATCGCCGATAAGTTCATCAATAGTTTCGTAATATTTCTCTATGCCAAACTCATCTGCTTTGGAACGCGCCAGAGCAGCGTTGGTGTCAGCTACAGCAGAAAGCGTGCATAACCCGATCCGGCTCACGGCATCTATATGGCTGGCACCAATATATCCCATGCCTATTATCCCGGTTTTTATTTTCTTCATACTCCCTCCAAAAAATCAATTATCAATAATTATTAATCAGGTAATCATAATTGACCTTTGCGCTTGCGGCATTGGACACAGGCGCCTTGTCCAGTTCCGCACACAGGTATCCGTCATATCCCGCTGATTTGAGTATGTCGAAAACTTTTCTGAAATCAACATTTCCAGTGCCCAGCTCAAGGAAATTACTGTACACTTCCATTCCGGCCGCTGACACTCCATCTGATTTAAGGGTTGTACCATATTTAATATCTTTGAAATGGGTGAATTTTACTCTTTTGGCATATCTTTCGATTACCGCCGCAGGATCGCAGCCTCCCCTTACCAGGTGGGCGGTGTCCGGCGCAAAAAATAATAACCCGGGGCTGCTGTTCTGCATCATATAGTCGATCTCGTTTTCATACATCACCCACGTATTGTTGTGCGGATGAAGGTTTGATGTAATACCGAATTCTTTTGCCTTAAGAGCGAATTTGCATAAGGTTTCCAGTTCAAAAGCCAGGTCAGATTCGGATAATTTACCTTCAGGATGGCCTGATGTCCCCTGTAATGTTACCAGTTTCACATCCAGCTTTGCAACAAAATCCAGTTCTTTCTCATAGTTGGCAAATAAACCGGTTTCCTCTTCCCCTTTCTTCGGCAGATGGAAGTAAAAGCTTACAGGCTTCAATCCGTATTTCACAAGGACTTCCTTATATGCGGCCAGGTCCAGGTCATATGCGTAAATTGCAGCCTTTACGCTTTCAAAAGTTTTGTAGCCTATTTCAGTAACTTCTTTTGCCGCGAGCTCCATTTGCTCTCTTTTAGCCGTTCCCCAGGGCCAGATTGCGTAGGTGAGTTTTGATTTATCCATTTTCTGAGTCTCCATTTTTTAATTATTTTCTATACTTTCTTATTCGTCATTTATGAATTATTGCTGAGCTTCGAACTTCTCCATTATTTCAAGGTTGGCGTTGATGAGCTTTGTATCTGTGTCCGGCAGCAGGGGGCGAATGTTATTCATCAAAAACATCCTGACTTCATATCCGCCCCGGCATATCTGATCCTGAGAAGGAAGATAATTACCGGCACCGTTGGCACAACTTATACTTAACGTGCGCTGATATCTGCTATAGTTTTTAAGCCTGAGGCCTATTTCTGAAAACGTCTCAAACGGGAACGGCACAAGAACTGTATCTCCAATCAATACCAATGTCTGTACAAAATGCATATTCCCCCTCGCCTGCGAACCCTGTGCACCTTCTTCGTAGTACTTAACCACATTGCTATAATATGTGCTGGTCAGTTTATTGAGATTGGTAAGCTTTTTGCCTTTTCCAAGGCTGTCCAGCGCTTTTCTGGCTTCTTCATATGGTATTATTTCTGATACCGGGAGCGTGATTTCCCCGGAAGCCACCTTGATACATGTTTCTGCCCGGTATTCCTTGATTGACCTTATTGCCCTGCATGCATCTCCCGCAGCTCTTCCTCCCACCTCATACATGCTTTTTGGGCCGTTGCCTGTGGTCCTGCCATTTGAGAGCCTCGGTCCAACATCGCCAATGCATCCGTT
>JAQUNY010000213.1 GCA_028717405.1 Eubacteriales bacterium | reverse complement strand
TTACGAACAAATACTTCAAAGAAAAGCAGGAACCTGTTTTTGGGCGGAGCATCCTTGTCGACACCCGGGCCGTCTTTGTTGTAATTAAACATCCCGAAAAAGCCCATTTCCCCTCCATGCCGTTATTATCGGCAGTTCCCCCGGTTCTGCCTCAAGGCAAACTTCAATTTTCAGGGAAACAATATTTATGGGCTTTGCAGCCCAGAACCATTCTATCAATTTGCATGGCGTGTTTCAAGTGCATTTATCTGTCGTGCAATACAGTCATTCTATTTCACGCATTCTATTTCAATCGTTCTATTTCAAATCGTTCTATTGACACAGATAAACAGCGTCTGTATAATAATGTTTGCCGGCTTTTGGGGCGCCAGTGGAAAATACTCGGGATGCGAGAGTGGCGGAACTGGCAGACGCGCACGTTTGAGGGGCGTGTGGGCAACCGTACGGGTTCAAGTCCCGTTTCTCGCACCAGATCGAAGCCACCTGTTGATTAAATAATTTTTTCTTCAGGTGGCTTTTGTATTTGTATCAGGTGAATTTGTATTATCCTGTTATCCTTTATCCCATTATTTTTTATTCTATTATTCTATTATTACTCGTCTATTCTATAATTACTCGTCTTTTGGTTGCGCGAGCGTTTAGTTATGTTTATAATAAAGTTCGTACACAGAATAACAGCTATGAATTAGTGAGGAATTTGAATTTTGAACCGGATAATCCGTTTATGCATAGTATTGATTGTAGTTGCTGTTGCAGTCTCGTCCTTTCTTCTGATCAGAAACAGCCTGGCTGAAGCATCTGAAACGACTAAACCAACAGGCAGCAATATATCCGGGGTTTTATCGTCTTATTCAGCAACACCCGCAGACATGTCGGCAGGCAGTTATCCCGACACGACGGCAGGAGCAGCTACATCAATCGCCTCAAGCACATTGCTGATAACACCCTCATTGTACATATCTGCTGCTGCTGCCTCTGAAACCACACAGGTGAGTGTCTCTGCCTCTGCCTCCGGACCTGCCTC
This sequence comes from Eubacteriales bacterium, assembly GCA_028717405.1. Lineage (GTDB taxonomy): Bacteria > Bacillota > Clostridia > JAQUNY01 > JAQUNY01 > JAQUNY01. The sequence goes on along the minus strand of JAQUNY010000213.1, from coordinate 2,568 downwards.
AGCCTCTGCCTCCGGACCTGACTCTGCTCAAGGTACTCCGTTATCAGGCGACAGCCCTTCAGACTTTATTATTGCAGTTGATGCCGGCCATGGAGGAATTGATATCGGCGCACACTCAGCTATGCTTGGATCTATGATAAAGGAAAAAGATATCACAATTGCTATCGCAGTCATCCTGAAAGATCTTCTTGTCTCGAATGGATACCAGGTCCTGATGATAAGGAAGGATGATGAAAATATTGACCGGATCGACAGGATCGAATTTGCCAACGAGAAAAACGCTTCATTATATGTGAGCATACACTGCGACTGGTTCTCAGACAGCTCTGTAAACGGCACCACCACGTATTACAGCGGTTTAAACACCAATGATCTCGGAAAACTCACTCATGAAATCTTTGCAGAATGTATCCACTCAGCCCTGATGAGCAGGATCAGCTTCAATGACAGAGGCTTCAGGCAGATGAATGATTTTGCTGTGCTGCGGCGAGCCCGGATGCCCTCCGTGCTCATAGAACTGGGCTATTTGTCCAATTACTCTGATATATCAAGGCTTGCAGACCCCAACGTCATGGAAAGCATGGCCCATGGTATATTTGAAGGTATCATAAACGCCCTTGATTATTTCTGAAAGCATTTTTTTATTCCATTGCAAAAAGCCGCTTTCTCATTAAAGGGAAAACGGCCTCCTGCCAGATTGTATTTCTATGTTTATTTTTTTACACTGTCTGTAAATTTCTACTTTTTCTCTCTCTTAAAGCACATAAACCAATCGAGGCAATACTTGTCTTCATCCTTGCTTTCCATTCTTTCCTTCGCTGTCCCGCAGGAACCAGCCGTAGGTATGATCACATCTTCTCCCGGACGCCAGTCTGCCGGAGTGGCAACTGAATCATTATCGGCCTTCTGAAGTGCCTGTATCACCCTTTTTATCTCGTCGAAATTTCTGCCGGTCGAAAGCGGATAATAGAGTATAAGCCTGATAATTCCTTTGGGGTCAATCACAAATACAGCCCTCACAGCCTGGGTACTCGATTGCCCGGGTTGGATCATCCCGTATTTACCGGCTACATCCATCTTGATGTCCTCTATAAGCGGGAATTTGACTTCAACATTCTTCATGCCCTTCCACTCAAGCTCCTGAATTTTCCTGAGCCAGGCTATATGCGCATACAATGAATCCACTGATATTCCCACCAGTTCTGTGTTTAAGGCCTTGAACTCGCCCGTCATGGACGCAAAGGTCATAAACTCTGTGGTGCATACGGGAGTAAAATCTGCCGGATGTGAGAACAGTATTACCCATTTCCCCTTATAATCTTCAGGGAAGTTAATAGGTCCCTGTGTCGTCACAGCTTTAAATGCAGGCGCTTTTTCTCCTATCAAAGGCATTTTTGCTACATTGTTTTCTTCCATTTCTCTTTCCTCCATTCAAAAAATGTATTGCTGAAACCTATTTACCCTTAATAATTTTTATGTAACAGGAAATTATTTTTTTTGTTAAGTTTCATATGTGTATCTCCACATATGTGTCTCCGCTTGCAAAAAAATGTCGTTGCCTATATATTGTATATAAGGATGCGGCAAAACATTTGCGCTCCTTTCAGCACAGCCGCACTTAACGGCGGTTAAATTATAAACGAAGAAAGAAGGTCATATGCAGATGAAAATGTTGAAAGAGTTCAGGGAATTTGCAATAAAGGGCAATGTTGTAGACCTGGCAACTGCTGTTGTAATAGGCGGAGCTTTCGGGAAAATTGTTTCATCATTTGTAAATGATATTATTATGCCCGCCATAAGCCTTCTGACAGGTAAAATCGACTTTGCCAATCTGTTTGTCAGCCTTGACGGCAAAACTTACCAGACCCTGGCAGATGCAAAGGCTGCAGGTGCATCTACTCTAAATTATGGTAACTTCATAGTGACGGTAGTTGATTTTATCATAATTGCCTTTTTTATCTTCCTGGTTATCAAACAAATAAATAAAATGAAGAAAAAACCCGCTCCTGCGCCTGCCGCAGCTCCGACAGAAAAAGTATGCCCTTACTGCCAGAGCAAGGTTAGCATTAAAGCAGTTAAATGCCCGTTCTGTACTTCAGAACTCAGGGATTGATCAATTATCAACGGCTTATGGAAGATTGATCAAAAACTGATCAGCCTTACAAAATCAGGTTTTATGAAGTCATGGCCAAGCCTCTCCCGGAGATATCTGCGTGTAATCACGCCCAGCTCCCGGAGGGGCTTTCCTTTAAGCCTGAAAGCAAAGAGACCCCCGTCATCAGACTGGACAATATGCCTTATGGCAAGAGCCGCATCATTTGATATCGATATCGCAGAAACATCGTTTTCCCGGCAGCTGCCGCAAACCAGGCCGCATTTTTCAAAGCTGAACAGGAAATCATCGCATGTACCCGGTTCTGCGCCGCATTCGGCACATACTTGCGTTTCAGGCCCAAATCCAAGTATGGCAAGAGCTCTCAGTTCAAAGACCGCGCAAAGCAATTCCGGCGTCCTTCCTTCCCCGGAAGGATCATCTGATTTACAGTCTGCCCCGGCAAGATAATGAAG
>JAQUNY010000212.1 GCA_028717405.1 Eubacteriales bacterium | reverse complement strand
CAGAGCTGCAGGGTTTACACTTGCTGAACGTATACTGTGGAATAAAGATCCGTGGCAGCAGGACGGCAATAAAAAAGGAGAGATCACTGATGAGTAAAACAAAAGTAGCTTTTGTAGGTTGCGGCAACATCGCAAAATTTCACCTGAGCCATCTGGTTTTGTTCGATGACATCGAATATGTGGGATTCATGGACATCATACCGGAGAAAGCGGCTGAAAAATCTGCAATGGCAGGCGGCGGGAAGGTTTATGATGATTATGTCAAAATGCTTGACGAAGCAAAGCCTGAAGCCCTTTATATCTGCGTACCGCCTGATCAGCACGGGTTTATTGAATTTGAGGCAATCAAGCGCAAGATACCTTTTCTTGTTGAAAAGCCCATGGCGCTTGACATGAAGCTGGCTCACACAATCAGAGACAAGGTCAGGCAGACTGGTATCATAACTGCCGTGGGATTCCAGGACCGTTATCTTGATATTATAGCAAAGACAAAAGAGCTGCTGGAAGGACGCACTGTCGGCCTCGTAGACGGCTCATGGCTTGGCGGGGTGCCGGGGGCAAAATGGTGGTCATCCTATGCGACAAGCGGAGGACAGATAGTTGAGCAGAACATACACCTGTTTGACATGATAAGGTATTTGTTTGGAGAACCCGCAAAGGTTTATTGTGCAGGAGCAAAAGGCATAGTACAGCGTGAAGGCTATGACCTGCATGATTATTCATCAGCTGTTGTAACCCTGAAGAACGGTATAATCGCGACACTCTTCACAGGCTGTTACCTCGGAAGGAATGTACCGCGTAAGAACGGCCTTCGCATACGCTGCGTCGACGCAGACATCACATATATACTTCGCCAGTCTGTAGAGCTTGATACAGGGATTGAACAGGCTCTTTACAAGAAAGAAGCCGATCAGGGTGTCACCGAAGACCGCACTTTCATAGATGCAGTCAAGACAGGAAATCAGTCCGCTATCAGGTCACCGTATGAAGATGCATGCAAGTCTCTTGCTCTTACACTGGCCTGCAATGAGTCAATCAGGACAGGGAAGGAAGTAATCCTGGATTAACAGAACAGGCAGAACAAAAGCATGTAGAACAGAACAAAAAAGGATAGAGTATAACGGGTCAGAACTGATCAAATTCATGACCTGTAATTTGAGCCGGCAGCGTCTGAAGCCCGAAAACACAAGAGGCATACACAGATGCTGCCGGATGTTATTTTTTAGTCAGGTATCATTATATTTTGAGAGGGAAGAACATAAATGTTTACTTTAACGGCAAGTCAGTCATGGTTTAAAGGAGAAGTGTACGAGAGGGTAAGCGAAGCAGCAAAAAGAGGATTCAAGGCAATGGAAATACTTAACTGGCCGGGTCTTGATTTAAAGCGTATACGGGAAGAGTCAGAGAAACATGGCGTTAAAATATCCGCCATACTTTACCGTTCTACAGATCCGGCTAAACAGGCGATGATATCCAATACACATGGGATAGTAAATGCAGATGCTCTCAACGCCTTTCTTGACTCAATTATAGAGACTATAGAGGCAGCAAAAGCTATAGGCACAAAGATGATTGTTGTCACAACGGGCAATGAAGTGCCTGGCATGTCACGTGAAGAGCATCACGCCAATGTGGTCAAAGCGCTCAAAGCCGCAGCTCCGTTAGTTGAAAAAGCAGGCATGCAGCTGACACTCGAACCGCTGAATATCCTGGTAAATCATATGGGCTATTATCTGACGACTACGGCTGAATCAGTCGAAATAATAAAAGAGGTTGGAAGCCCGGCGGTAAAGGTCCTCTATGATGTTTACCATCAACAGATCACAGAGGGTAACCTTATCAATAATATAAAAAATAACATCCTGTATATAAACCATATTCATGTAGGTGATGTGCCCGGGCGCAAGCAGCCTGGTACAGGTGAGATCAATTACAGAAATGTCTTTAAGGCAATAAAAGAAACCGGATACGAGGGCTTTGTCGTATTCGAATGCGGTATTACCGAGGATGTTGACATTGTATGTCCGAAGATGTGGGCACTGCTTGAAGGTATCTGACCGAAACAGGCATCTGTTTTCAGTTCAGGGATTTTTTGCCGCGAGGCTTTCTTCAAAAGATTTTTTCAGTGTGCTGTATACAAGCTGCCTGTCTTCGGCATAGTCCCTGATCCGTATGCCGGTAAAGGGCATATCGTCTTCAATTATGCCCTCTATTTCCGATTCGGTCAGTCCCCAGTTCAGCAGATCCCTGAATGTTGTAGTGCCCTTTATTGTGTACTGATTTTCCTCACCTGTCTTATAGGGTGACGGTAATGGCAATAAAGCAGAGGCTTCTCTGTCAGATGATGCTTCAGGGGCATTGTTGTCAGAAGGTATGGCAGCGCTTTCAGACATGTCCACTGTGTGAGAGTCAAGATACGCAAGCCGGTCTTCTGACAGGGTTGCTTTTGTCTTTAGAATTTCAGCGGCTTCAGGCAGTAATGAGGAGTCTTCCACAGTCAAGTCGATTGGAAGGTTTTTATAAAAAGCCACAAACAATTTTACAGAACCTGTTCCTATTTCAAGGCCTGAATCCTCCGGAAAAGTATATATGGATTCGAGATCCTTGCATTTAAAAGCAGAATATGCCGCCGGCTCAGTAAGCCCAAAGGCTCTGGCAAGGTCGTCAAGAGGGATTTCGAAATATTCAGAGATATCGCCGAATGAAAATGAGCCTTTTATTGATTCCGGGTCATATTGACCGGAAAGCTCTGCATCACTATACCTGCTCGGCGCTTTTTCTTCTTCGGAGTTCCAATAACCAAGGGCTGATGAAAGCGTTATCCCGCCAAAAATCAAAACAAGAGTTATCAAAGCTATATGCAGAGATTTCAGTCTCATTTGTCTTTGCCCTCCTTCAACGACACTATGACTGTTTCAGGTACGGGACAGGCAGACTCTGATGTGCATTTCAGGCATGTGATGCACTGATGGTCAATAACCGCCCTTGCGTCTGAAACTTTTATATTCATGGGGCAGGCGCGGTCACACATTTTACAGTTTATACAGGTGCCGGGTATGCGGCGTACCTTGAATATCCTGAAAAGATTTGTGATGCCGAGAAGTGCCCCATATGGGCAAAGATATTTGCACCAGGGTCGCTCGACAAAGAGTGAAAACACTGTTACTGCACCAAGAATCAACAGGGCTTTAATGCTCACCTCTGAAGACCAGAAGTTGAACAGGGCGTAGTAGGGATCGACATTCTGGAAAAGCAGTTTCGCCTCAGTGGCAGTAATGTAAACCACCAGCACAAGGACAATATAGCGCAAAAATCTCATATATTTATCAAGTTTTGCGGGTATAAATAAATTGTACTTCCTGCCGAATATTTTTCTGCCGATCTTGCCGATAAATTCCTGAAAAGTACCAAACGGGCATACCCATCCGCATATCACGGGACCAAGCAGGATCGCTGCGGTGAGGGTTATGATCATTAGTACGAAGGAAGATTGATGAATTTTCTGAATGAATGCCCCGGCCATTATATAATTATAGAGAGAAACTACGCCGCCGAACGGGCATATGGCGTGAAGCGAAAGGGTTGAAATAAATGGTATGGAGCG
>JAQUNY010000211.1 GCA_028717405.1 Eubacteriales bacterium | reverse complement strand
TGTGTGTCATAAAACCAGCTGGAAAATCCTCCCCAGTATGTTGTTACTTCACCGATACCACAGGTTCCGCATGTAAAGGCTGATACAGACTGAATATTGACACCGACTATCAATATTAGAGCTATTATTACTATTGCTAGTTTTTTCTTAAAAAGAATCATTTGAAATCACCTCCTTCCTGTTTCGGCATTACCAACCTTATATGTTGTTCCATGGAAACGATTGGTTGAGAGTTATTAATGCATTATGGCAACATGTGTTCAAATATAATTATAGTATCCATGTCTTTTTTAATATTTCCTTTTTTATTTTTTTTGCATATTATGATTATAACCCAATAAGCCGGGATATTTAGGCCCGAATATTTTTACAAAGCAACCCAAATTGTTGCCGACGCTCTTTGAAAACAAAATATTTCCGACAAATGAATTGGAATATGAGAAAACAATGCCTCCTTTGTAGTTTCTACTCTGCTTTTTATGTACCTCTTACAGTTTATTGCTGAAATCTTGAACCCTAACCAGACTTTTGTGCGGATCCTGCCTCTGACAGGCATATGGTCTATATCATATCGTCTCCGCAAGGTAGAAGGGATACCTTCAACTCCGGCCCGTTTGCGTGCTGTTTCCTGATACTCAGCTGTTCCCATCTTTATTCGAAGCAATGCGCAGTGCAGCTTTTTCTCGGAGATTTTAAAGAGATATTTCTTCTTTTGTTTGATTACAGGGCAGGTAGCCCGATGAGGGCAGTTGACGCAATGCTCTTTGGCAAAATGTGCACTGTAGAATCCGTTCTTGTATCTGCTGTCTAAAGGAGCATAACCCATGGGGCACCGCCTTACAAAATGGGCTGATTCGTCAATGTCAAACTTGTCAAAACCTGAATTGCCTTCACTGACAGGACGACCGACCAAATCAGTAGGGATGAAATCCAGATTGTTCTTAGCAGCTTTTACGGAAATCTCCTCTGAATAATATGCACCGTCAACCAGTACTTTGGTTGGAGCTTCCTGCTGACCAAGCTTTTCAATGATGTCGTCAGCAAAAGCTTTGTCACTGTATATGTTCTTCTTCATGTCGTAGTGGGTGATGATGCTGTTTGAACCGTCAAATCTCTCTGCTACATTTGCCACATATCCGATGTGTTCTTTGGAACCTTTCTTACGATAGGTGGCATCCGGATCCGTCGGATTCTGAAGGCTTTCAGGACTGATCTCCCTGCCGGATTTCAACTCTGTCATGTCACCGGCAGTACGGGTTTGATCTCCCAGCATACGGGATAAGTTTTGAAAATCTTCACCTGCCTCCAGCGCAGTACCCTTACAAAGGGTGTACAGTTCTACAGCATCTGCAACCACAGTATCATACTTGCTTTGGATATCCTTATCCCTGCAGCGGTAAATGGTATCATTCCGGTGTCCTTCCTCAAGATACGGCACGAACTTGCCCGGCAGAAGCGAAGAGTCAGATTTATTGATATCCTTGATCAGGCGGCTTACACATGAATATATGATCTCAAGCCGGGAAAGCTTTCTGCATGATGAGCTGATCATTAAGGAATCCATCCGCATCGTACGGTCATCTATCTTCAGTATCTTGGCAAACGCTTTGGCATGACTCTCGATTTCTTCCTGTATCAGGTCTGTATTGTGCTCTTCATTGTAGCGATATACAGCAGTCCTGAAGTTGGAAAGCGAGTTTTTGGATACCGGCTGCTCATTGAAACTTGAAGTATGCAATGCATACTGATACCTGACATCAAACATGAGTGATTCAATAGCTTCCACATCAGACTGCGAAAAGATCTCTCTCAGCATCAGGAGCCCAAAGTATACATTGACCGGATTGTTCGGGCGTGTGGCCGGATTATCGCTGTATATGCCGGAGAATCGTTCTTCATTGATGAGGGGAAATATCTCCTGACTGAATTTCTCCGCCCATGTGTTATGAAGCAGTTTCTTCTCGCGATCAGTAAGTCTTAAGTATGAATCAAACACATTCATTTGTTGGGAAATATTTTTGCAGAATGCCACTTTGAGACCCTCTTTCATTATTTGCCTTATATGTTATATTATATCATCAAACACTTGATATTACAACGTTTCAGGGCACATATTAGTGAAAATTCTGCATAAGTTTTCAAGGTTCAGTTGGTAAATATTTCATGCTTTTTGGGTTATAATCAGAAGATAGGTTTTCGAGTAAGTATCTATCTGATGCTACATATAAAAAATGGTTTTTACTTTTCAGAGAATTTATACTGACTTTAAAATATGAAACGGAGGAATGCCAAATGGACTTTAAAACATATGATTTTATAGTAGAGAAGTATTCAAAACTTATCCAAGCACAGGAACTGTTGAATAATTATTACCTTGATCTGGCAAAACAGATTAAAGAGTTTATGTGTAATAATAATAAACTTACGTTCAGCGAAGGAGAAGTCCAGATAAATACAGAACTAAAACCATGGTATAATATCGATCTTAATGGCGTAAAGATGGATTTAAAACCTATCAAAATTGATTTTTGTAAGAATAAGATCTATCATTTCTGGTATTTGTTGATAAATCCGCAAGGCAGAATGGCATTTCAATATTATGTTAATTATTTACCAGAATACAATAAGGAAAGGATAATAAACGAGGTAAGGAAAAAAGGCTATACCAAAATATATGATACAGAAAGGAACGGTAAATTAATATCAATAATTCCTGTTTTTGAAAAGTATTGTACATTTGAAGAAGCAAAAAAATATGCAGAAGAAGTTTTATCTGTCTATAAAGGAATATTTGACGGGTTATACAACAAATAAAAATATGGTTGCATTTTAGCGTAACAGAGTAATAACATCATATAGGATTATCTGGACATCATACTCATTGTGGTATTATTAATATAGCAAGACACAGAAAAGCTGCAGAAAAAGTATCTGTCATACTAAATGGTAGAAGAGGAACATGGGAATGGAACAACTCATTAAAGAAATTGTAAATTGCAGGAACATCGTTAACTACTCTAATGACTCCTCTGACAGCAACCCCTGCACAATAATATTAAATCAACAACGGAAGGATAATAAGACTTTCCAGTTACCTGAGCCTTGGAGTGGCAATATAAAAGATGCACCGATGCTGTTTATTGGTTCAAATCCAGGCATATGTACTGAAGAAGAGTATCCAGTATCAGCATGGTTAGAAGAAGATATATTTGATTTCTTTATCAATAGGTTTTCTAAAGGTAAAAAACTATGGGTGAAAAAATATCTATATCCGTTACTACAAGGAGAAGAAGGCGGCTATAAAAAGAACTGGGTCCGTTATTGGGCTGCCATTAAATCATTAGCTATAAAAATATCCGGCAACAGGAATATTATACCGGGAAAAGACTATGCAATCACAGAAGTGGTTCACTGTAAATCAAAAGGTGAAAAATATGGTGTAAGACAAGCACTGAATGAATGCACAAGCTTGTATATGGACAAAGTGCTATCATTATCGGGAGCGAAAATCATTATTTGCCTCGGTAAATTTGCCGGAAAGGCAATAAGGGAAAAATATCATATAGAGGGTAATGATAAGTTAGCCAGAATGGTAATTATAGGCAACATACCACGGTCTGTTATGTTTTTACCACATCCAAACTCAAGAAAACCAAACAAAAGCATACTCAAAGAAGACCTTTTGAGAATGAATTTTGTATTATAGCAGGATT
>JAQUNY010000210.1 GCA_028717405.1 Eubacteriales bacterium | reverse complement strand
TGGATGCCACAAGGCTTTTGCTTGGTCATATGCCTCCATGGACGGTTATAGACCTGTCAACTACCGATAAAGGCACCTTATTAAACAGCTGGCTTCCTGTGCCATTTTCGTGGAACGGACAGGACAGGGTCTGACAGCTATGTCATTCCCCGACTGATAACATTTCGCGTAACATTTTTTTTGCTCTCATATGCCTGATTTTGATAACACTTAATGTTACACCCAATATTTCAGCTATCTCAGTTAAAGGCATATCCTGATAGTATCTGAGAAAGATAACATCCCTATAAATTGGTTTCATACTTTTTATTAACGAGACCATCTCCACTGTATCGACCAACCTATTCATACCTGCGTCAAAGATTTCATTACCAACATCTTCCTCAGAAATACCGGTTTTAAAATAATCGGTATGATTCGTTTTTAAGCTCATTCCATCATATTCAGTAAACTCCTGTTTAATACAATCCGGATCCAGGAAAATCTCCTTGTCATTTTGCTTCTTTCGGAATAGCTCTCTTGCCTTGTTCTTTGCAATTTTGAATATCCATTGCCTGAATTTTCCGACATCCTTCAGCTTCTCAATATTACAATACCCCGATAATAATGTCTCCTGTATAACATCATCAGCATCAAAGCTGTTCTTTACGATACCTCTTACATAGCTGGTCAGATGAGTATATATAGGTTCAATCAGTTTCTCAAACTCATTTTTATACCCAGTGTTATCATATATATTATTTTCTTTGCTGTTATTAAAAATATTTCTACTGCCGTCAATATTATTTAACATCTTTTTTATTGAAAACAAAAAATGCTAATATCAACATTAGAATTGAGGAAAAAATGAAAGCAATAATTGCAGCTGCAGTATTTGAATAATTATGAAGCATAAGTGAAATACCGGAAGCCCCAAGATCTTTGTCAAATGATTTGCCTGCTTCAGCAAATATGCCTGTTATTCCTGAAAAAACTTCCTGCGAATGAGGCAGTATACTTTTACCTGTAACGGTGAATACAAAATAATAGAAGATATTTCCCAACTGATAATTAATATCATAATGATAGAGTCTCATCTTGTCGTACAGCCCCAGGTTAAACAGAATGTTCCTGATTGGAGGCGCAGCAAAATAGATAAATACCAGAAAGATCAACATAATGATCATCGCCGGTATCCTCCTGACAGTCACAGTCAATAAAGCTGCGAAAGATGTCAGAGAAAAAACAGTAACAATCAGATATAAAAATAATCCCGGCAGGATAGAGAATAAAGCACTGATGATATCTATATCTCCAATTATAAATATGCCGGTCATGGATACTGTTAACAATATTATTGATAATGAATATACGGTAACTGCTGCTGCCATTCCGGTCAGTTTCCCGGCTAAAACGTATTTTCTCGCGGGAAGCCTGGCAATAATGACTGACAATGTACCTTCCTCATTCTCTCCTGCGATAAGCCCGGAGCCAAATATTGAAACCATAATGCCTGGCATAAGCCCTGCCATCCATATAAATCCGGAAACAGCCATTCCACAAATATATCCATCTTTAAGCATAATAAATCCCGTACCGGCAACGCTGCTTCCAATTTCTGAAAAAATAAGATGAAAGATTATTCCTCCCAAAACACCTGTAAAAAGAATAATCAGCATTCCCTTTATCTTAAATAGATCCAGATAAGTCTGAATAAAAATCACCCTGAAAGCACGCAACAACTATTCCCTCCTCTCTCTGCCCGGCTACCTGCCATATGCCATTCGCCTGGATACTTTTATCCCTGACGTTTTGCCTTTCATAGCTTTTCCTCATTCATAGCAGTGCTGTAAATATCCTCGAGGGAGATTTCAGTTATGCTCTTGCTTGTCAGAGGTATCTCCTCTGAATAGATTTTTTTAGACATATAGCCTCTTATTTCATTTATTTCACCCTGAAGCAGCAATTCCCCTTTATTGATAATCGACATATGATCTGCTATATGTTCCAGTTCGGCCAACACATGGCTGCTTATCAATATGGTTTTTCCTTTTTTCCCTGCATAATCCCGCAGATACCCAAATAATTCTATCCTCGAATCAGGGTCGAGATTTGCCGTCGGTTCATCTAATAGCAGAACCTCCGGGCTGTGTATCAAAGCCTGTGCTATGCTAAGCTTTTTACGCATACCGGCGCTGAATTTGAATGCATCCCAGGGTGCATACCTTGTAAGCCCAAAAAAATCAAGCATTTCTGCCGCCTTTCTTTTCGCATTGCAATATCCTTCCCCACAAAGCATTGACATATAAATAAGATAACGATACGCTGTAACACCTTTGTTAAATCTCGGGTTTTCGGGCGCGTAGCCAATAAGCTTACCTGCCGCTATGCTTCCTGCCTGTTTTCCTCCAATACATGCACTTCCCTTTGTGGGACGAATCGCGCCTGCCAACATTTTGATCGTTGTTGATTTCCCTGCCCCATTCGGACCGATAAATGCATGTATGGCTCCCCTGGTGACAATAAGTTCCATATTGTTTACAGCACAATAGCTGCCATAAATTTTAGTAAGTTTTTCAGTTTTAATAATTATTTCATCTCTTTGTATATTTATCTTTATCACTCTTTTCTGCGCAATCCTGATAACTCAGCAATTCTGAATATTTCAGGCGCCATCATAGCAACCAGTACTGACAGTATAATCATTGCCAGTATATATACATAAAAATCATTTTTGACAACAATAATATCAATCGCAGCAGTCTCAGTCCTTCCATAGGCGTCTGTCACACTGATGGAAATATTGTTGTTTCCGGTTTTTAAGTCAAGTATCATGAAATTACTTCTTGTTCGGGCTGCTACTCCTCCGTTAACATTAATCATCGCAATATTCCCTGCTTTGCTGCCTTCAGGCCAAGTCCAAGCCAGCTTCAAAGGAGATGTAATGTTTATACTCGCATTGCCGTTTGACTTTCTGCTTTTGCTTTCGTCAGTCACCGGATTTTCAATAAAAATAGATTGTGTAATCGCTGAAAGCATGGTTGAATTATATTTCCTGCTGATAAGTATCATTGTGCTCGCGGCTGCCATATTATCATCCTGGAATTGCTCCATATCAGAATTATAGATGTAGATTGCCTTTTGTTTCGGTTCAAATACCGCTACGCCAGAGAGATAGGATATTAAATAAACATGACTTCCGTTATATACACTAACCATATTATCAGCATCAATTATTTTATTTCCCGTAAAATATATGCTGCCCCCCGGGAGATAATTATTATCGTCAAAATAATAGTCTTTTCTGCCGATTTCATACGTCTCTACGGGACTTCCGCTGACTGCAGTATCATTGTGGACTGCGGCGCAGTGCGATGCAACATCAAAAACATCTATTTTATAATAATATGTTTCCCCTGCCCTTATAAATCTTCTGAATATCGCCAATTCAGGTACTCCATCCTTCGTAATGTCATCTGCAGGGACAACATAATGTAAATCAAAAATGCTCTTATCCTTCTGTTTTGTGAGTACAGCCGTATGAGCGCTTGAAACTCCTGTTTTCATATTTTGCTGTGCTGAGGGTCTATACTTCCATAAAACACTTCCATCCATACCGTCCAATACACTAAGATCAGCCTTTGATGCAGGATCTCCGGAATGGATAATAACCTCCGGAACTCCATTGCCGTTAAAATCGAATCCCGGACAGCTCCACGAAACACGAGCCGTTTTTTCCCTGTGAATAATGTGTCCGCTTG
>JAQUNY010000209.1 GCA_028717405.1 Eubacteriales bacterium | reverse complement strand
AGAATCTTATCAGGAGAGGACCCTTCTGCTACAGTTTCAGACTATGATGGATGAAAAATAAAAGCATATTTTTTATCATGGCAATCTCTTTATAGATATCTAAGCTGTAAGTGATAATGATTTTTTGAGAGTCCAACTCCAGTTTCAAGCAGGATAGAATTGAGTGCTTAAGCCATAGTATATAGGAGTACGAAAATGACATATTTTCAGTATGATCACAAAAGTGAATATGCCGAATACTATGAAACTCTACATAAGCTCATAGAACGATGGGAGTATGAGATTGTTGAATTCAAAGAGGCAAAGGGACAGTATTCTGAAGATAGGGTTGGACAGTATTTTTCAGCCATCAGCAACGAAGCCAATCTTGCCGGAAAACAGTATGGTTGGTTTATCATCGGAGTAAGCGAACAAGGAGAAAAGCATCCGGTTGGGACTTCCTTCAAACAGGGAGATTCTACACTTCTTGAGAAATTCAAGTATAACATTGGCAAAGGAACCACAGATGGCATTACTTTTTTGGATATAATCGAATTATACCCAGAATACAACGGCAAAGCTCATCGTGTTCTTATGTTTAAAATTCCGGCGGCTGTTGCCGGAATGCCGACTGAATGGAATACACATTATTATGCCCGTAGCGGAGACAGCCTTGTCCCATTACAGCAGTATAAAATTGACGCCATTCGAAATCAGGACCGGCGAGACTGGTCGAAGTTGATTATTTCCGGAGCTACAATAGATCACCTTGACAAAGATGCTATTGATTTTGTAAGGGAAAAGTATAAAGAAAAGATGAATCGTCCTCATATAATGGAAGAAGTGGACACTATGTCCGATGAGGAATTTCTGACGAAAATCAAATTGATGCGGGGTGGGCGGGTTACCAATGCAGCAATGATTCTTTTGGGAAATCCAGACTATGACTCTCTGTTTGAAAATGCTCCCTCGTTGATGTGGAGATTATATGGTGCAGATTCAGAACTGAAGGATTATGAAATCTTTACAATTCCATTTATTGCTGTTGCAAATCAGATTTTTGCTAAAATTCGAAATCTTACCTACCGGTACATGCCGAATCAATTATCGTTGTTCCCAAAGGAAACACAACAATATGATACCTGGCTTCTCCGTGAGCTGTTAAACAATTGTATTGCACATTCGAATTATCAACTTGGTGGCCGTATTTATATCAATGAATGCGAGGACAGCATAAAGATCGTTAATCCTGGAGATTTTCTCCCGCAAAATATTGAAACGGTACTTCAAACAACATATAATCCTCCGTTTTACCGGAACCAGCTTCTTGCTGATACTATGGTTAAATTCCATATGATTGATACTGCAACGAGTGGAATCAAGAAGGTATACCGTATTCAAAAGGAAAAATACTTCCCAATGCCGGATTATGAATTTTCTGCGGCAAATCATGTCGCGGTTACCGTATACGGGAAGACGCTTAATGAACGTTATACCTATATCCTGTTTGATAATCCGGATCTTGATTTGGAAACAGTATATCTGCTTGACCAGGTTCAAAAAGGAAATGGACGGAAATTATCAAAAGAAGCGCTTTCATTCCTGCGTAAGCATAAGCTTGTTGAAGGACGTTTAAACAGCCTGTTCCTCTCTGCTGAAGTTGCACAAACAATTGATGAAGAAGCGCAGTATATCAAGAACAAAGGCTTTGATGATCAATATTACCGAGATATGATTATTGATTATCTTGAGAAGTTCGAAAAAGCCCAGCGGAAAGATTTCCGGAAACTCCTATGGGATAAGCTGCCGGAAGTACTGACTGACAAGCAAAAGGAACGCAAAATACTGACCCTTCTTACCTATCTGAAGAAGAAAGGCAGAATAGAGACCGATTCTACAAACCAGCAGACATGCAATTGGGTTCTTAGGAAATAAATTGGTTCAAGCTGGTTCAAGAATTGGTTCAAGATTGGTTCAAGCTCGCCCGGAGGTGTGTATGGATAACGTAAATGAAAATAATACATTATTAAGCCGGATAGCCAAACTTGAACAGGAAAATGCATATCTTAAGAGTTTACTTGATAATGCAAACATTGTGTACAATCCAGCAAATATTAAAGCAAAGCTTTCTGCCCCGGTATTTGACCATGACCAAGGGAGCAGAATTATCCCTGAGGTAATTACCCGCAATCACGCCCGGCAGTTTTACTCCTATTTCTGGGGAAGAACAGACGTTTATAGCAAGCGTTCGCAGAACAAAACCACTGGTAAGACCGGATATTATCCACAGTGTGATAATTTCTGGAGACACGGTATTTGCCCAAAGGCATCAGGTATTAAGATCAAATGCAAAGATTGCAATAATCGCTGTTGGACCAAGCTAGAAGGAACACAAATTGAAAACCATCTTCGCGGACTACGAGATGATGCTTCCGATGTGATTGGAATTTTTCCACTATTACCGACCGGGACATGCAGGCTGCTGGTTTTCGACTTCGATAATCATGATAAGGGCGCGGAAGAGCCAGATTATGCGAATACAGATAACAGCTGGATTGGGGAAGTCAAAGCACTTCGTGAAATTGGAAGATTATATGGGATTCCTATGTTGGTTGAACGGTCTCGTTCTGGAAAGGGCGCACATGTATGGCTATTCTTTGATGCACCGATTTCAGCATCACTTGCCCGTAAATTCGGCTTTTCCTTATTGGATAAAGGCGCAGAGTCTGTAAACATGACATCCTTCCGCTTTTATGATCGTATGCTCCCGGCACAAGATTGCCTTGAAGACGGAGAACTGGGAAATCTGATTGCCTTGCCGCTTCAGGGACAAGCTTTGAAGCAGGGCAATAGCGCATTTATTGACGAAAACTGGAATGCTTATCCGAATCAGTGGGCGGTATTTCAAAGTGTAAGTAAACTTTCTTCAGCCAGAGTAGAAGAATTACTGATGCAGTGGCATGTTCCAATGGATGAAGTAACCACAGATAATATATCTTTATCTGGAACAGGTGATGTCAAACCATGGGAAAGCACCAAGAGACTGCATGCTGAGGATGTATCCGGCATGTTATTCGTAACCATCTCCAGTTTATTATACATTAAAACGGACAATCTGAAACCGAGACTGCAAAACCAAATCAGACGCATGGCGGCATTTACCAATCCTGTTTATTTCAAGAATAATGCCATAGGACTTTCAAACTATGCAAATTCAAGGTATATTTATCTTGGAGAAGACGATGCAGGCTATATATGCATCCCAAGAGGATTGCTCGAACAGTTGATAGCAAAATGTCGGGAAGCCTGTATATCATATGTCGTTGATGATAAGCGCTGCAGCGGAACTTCTATTCATGCGACATTTACTGGTGAGCTGCGGGAAAGCCAGACAAAAGCCGTCAATAAATTGCTGCAATATGATAATGGTATTTTGAACGCGGCGACTGCGTTCGGAAAAACAGTGGTCTGCAGTAATTTAATTGCGCAAAAGAAGGTCAATACCTTAATCCTGTTAGAATCGTCAGCATTAATTGAACAATGGGAAAAATCTATCGCAACATTTCTTTCAATAGATGAGAATTTTCCCGAATACAAAACTAAAACCGGACTTACAAAAAAAAGAAAAAGCCTGGTAGGTGTTGTTCAAGGTGCAATGTGGGATTCAATATGGAACTTGTCGAAGATAACTGTGAGCATTATGCTGTTATAGATAATGAGATTGTTTGGTATGGTAGCATGAATCTTTTATCCAAGGATGATGTGGAGGATAACATC
>JAQUNY010000208.1 GCA_028717405.1 Eubacteriales bacterium | reverse complement strand
CTTTCTGCACAGCGCACCCAGCTGTTGACATTATTTTGTGGCTGATGCTGCTGCTGCGCTTGCTTTGGCTGCCGTTGCGGCTGTCGCGCTTGCTTTTGCTGTCGTTGCTGCTGCGGTCGACTTTGCAGTCGAAGCTGCAGGTGTCGTGATTTTAGCTGTTGTCTTTGCACTTGTTGCTGACGGTGTTGCACTCCCGCTGTCACATCCTGCTGCAAAAGCCATTAACATTGCTGCTGCAGATACTGCTGCGATGACGTTTTTCAGATTCCTGTTCATTCTCATATGTCCCTCCTTTTTGATGTAATTTGCATTCAATATATAGGTCTTAATGTATATATTTGTTATCCCGACATGAAATGATAACACCTCATATATGCGGTGTCAATAGACATATATATACATTTTGGTTAATATTTTTTATGAATTATTATGCAGTTTTTCAATTTTGAGTTTTGCCCTCGACAGCTCATAGAAAATAATCTCGATTCGGCCGAGTGGGATCCCAGGCTGAGAAATAAACGCAAAAACCGCTTCAAGCCTTACGCCTGAGCGGTTTTTGTGTGGAGCTGGCGGACGGAATCGAACCCCCGACCTATTGATTACAAGTCAATTGCTCTACCTGCTGAGCTACGCCAGCAATCATGCTATCGGATCATAACCATCACATCAAATCTGTCTAATGAGGCGCCTCAAACTTACCTGGCTGAAATCCCTCTTTAACCATAAGACAGTATAGCAACACCACACCTTCATGTCAATAAAAAATTTATCGGAAAAATTTATCGAATCTGCCCGTTAGCAGCCGGTGCTGCCAGTTTTGTTATATGCTTAATACAAGTTGGATAAAATTGAATCTGCTCATTATATTTCTCTTCTTATGATTTGTTTTTAGTATAAATGCCGTTTCAGTAAAAAATCCGAACCTTAAAAGAGTCCGCGAAGATATTGACGCAAAAATCGCAAAACGCTGTGAGGCATACACCGATACAGGCGGCGACGTCGGCGTGAATCTGGAATAGGATCAACCCCAAAATAAGATCCTGCTATTGAAAATATGATTTACTGATTTGCAGAAATCCGGCAGCAGGTGCTAAAGGCAGCTGCCGCTTCCATCTCAGGCACTATTCATTCCCCACAGGGACGATATCCGCCAGCTCGAGTCCCTTGTTCTTCTCAAGCGCCCATCTCTCAGACCAGATATTCTCAAAAAGCAGGACAAATCTGCCCTCGTCGTCGGTGGTTATCATCGTCGAGCTTGTTATATTCAGTTTCCCCGGAGCGAAAGGAACAGCCCCTGCCCCGGTCCCTGCCCCGCCTCCCGTTATCCATCTGGCCATCTTATGAGGCAGTATCTGTGTTTTGATGTCAACGCCATATTCATGTTTGAGCCTGTATTCAAGGACCTCAAACTGCAGCACTCCCACAGCCCCGATGACCAGTGTTTCAACACCGATGTCAGGCTGCCTGAAGACCTGGATCGCGCCCTCTTCTGACAGCTGGTCTATACCCTTCAGAAACTGCTTCCTTTTCATCGAATCTACGGTCATGACCCTGGCGAAATGCTCAGCCGGGAATAAAGGTATGCCCTCATATCTCAGCTTTGGATCATTTTCGGATAATGTGTCGCCAAGCTTGAAGATGCCGGGATCAAAAATCCCGATAATGTCGCCGGCGTAAGCCTCGTCGATAATGACCCTGTCCTGGGCCATCATCTGCTGCGGCTGGGTGAGTCTGACTTTCCTGCCTGTCCTCGGCTGATATACCTCCATACCCTTGCTGAAACTTCCCGAACAGATCCTGATGAAAGCAAGCCTGTCCCTGTGCGTGGGATTCATGTTTGCCTGTATTTTGAATACAAACCCCGTGAATCCCGCATCCTCGGGATCCACCTCTCCTGACGAGGATGTCCTTATCCCGGGGGCCGGGGCATATTTTAAAAACTCCTCAAGGAAGGGCTTCACGCCGAAATTGTTCATGGCGCTTCCAAAAAAGACCGGAGTCAGCTCTCCCCTGCTTATCCTGCCGGTATCAAAATCGTCTCCGGCCATGTCAAGCAGCTCAACATCGTCTTTAAGCTTTGAATAAAGGTACTCACCCAGCAGGTCCTTTGCCGGATTACTGCCGTCTTCGCCATTTCCGAATCCGACTCCGACACTGACCACATCAACGGAAGCCTCTGTCTGCCCATGGCTGCTCCCGCCATATACCTCTATTTGTTTCAGCTGCCTGTTATATACCCCTGCAAAATCCCCCTCAGTACCAACAGGCCAGTTCATCGGACAGGACCTGATCCCGAGCACATCTTCCAGCTCCTGCATCAGCGCCAGCGGCTCCTTGCTCGCCCTGTCCATCTTATTAATGAAGGTGAATATCGGTATCCCCCTCATTCTGCAGACATGAAAAAGCTTTATTGTCTGTTCCTCAACGCCCTTTGCCCCGTCTATAAGCATGACTGCGCTGTCGGCAGCAACCAGGGTCCTGTATGTATCCTCGCTGAAATCCTGATGTCCCGGCGTATCAAGTATATTTATACAGTAATTGTTATAGCGGAACTGGAGCACGCTGGAAGTAACCGAGATGCCTCTTTGCTTCTCGATTTCCATCCAGTCCGACACAGCATATTTGTTTGCCTTTCTGGCCTTGACGGAGCCCGCCAGGCGTATGGCTCCCCCGTATAGGAGCAGCTTCTCTGTGAGCGTTGTCTTTCCTGCGTCAGGATGCGAAATAATGGCAAAGGTCTTTCTTCTGCCAACCTCATCACGGACACGCTTTCTTATTTCGTTTTCTGGATCCTTATCCTGCATTTTTCAGGTTCTCCGCTATTCTGTGTATGTCTCTATATTGTTTCTGTGTATGTCTCTGTATCTGTTTCTGTGTATTTCCATGTCAGCCCAATGGACTACAGCCATTTCAAAGGCTCCATCACTGCCTTGCAAAGTATATATTACGCGATATCCTCATGTCAATAATATGGAATATGATAAATTGTATCACAATTCGAAAGATGATAATATTATGAGGGAGGCGCGGCAAAATGAACATAAATCCGAAAACAGACGCATTGAACAACTCAGGCAAAGCCGGAGATAAAATTGATGACGGGATAATTGATGACAGAATATTTGTAAGGATCTCCAACTATGATTACAATCCCTCCTATGACATCTGCGTGGAAGTGGCAAAAATCCACGGCTCTTTCTTCAGCGCATTTGACAAAAGCATGGAGTTCAGTGTCGACGGCAGCTGCATATATGCCAAAATACCCCCGGGCACGACCGCCCTCAGAGTCATCGAAGCCCTTGATGTGCGCTCCCCTCTCTCAATAATGGGAGTGCGGATAGATAACGAGCCGCATGAATTAACAAAGCCCCTTACCGGCAATTGCTGCCTTGAGTTCATATATGATAATGAAGAAGAGGGCGTTCGTATCTACCGCCACAGTCTGCTTTTTATGCTGATCAAAGCAGTTTACGATCTTTACCCCGAGAGGACTGTCCACATCTGCCATTCGATAAGTAAGGGCCTCTACTGCGAAATAACAGCCCCTCCCGTTTATTCCGCTCCTCTCGAAATGTCGCGCCGGAACAGAGGTACCTTCATCTCACCCGCCCTTTCCCCATCATCACATTCAAATCATGTTTACAAGCTGACCGCACGGGAAGTGTCCACGATTGAAAAGAGGATGAGGCAGCTGCGCGATATGAAAATATCTTTCAGAGAACATGCCGCACAGGGAAACGATCTTTTTCGGTATTTTTACGGCCGCTTGAC
>JAQUNY010000207.1 GCA_028717405.1 Eubacteriales bacterium | reverse complement strand
GTTTATCATTAATATATCGAAGATATCCCGGTTATTATAACAGGGATCACTTCTTTAACAAATTTTTCAAATAAATTATTGTCTTCCTGATGTCAGTTTTTTGTTGCTCACCTGTGATTTCGCGCTCGATATAAAGGTCGCCGCTATATCCCTGCTGCAGCAGTTTCGGCAGAAAAACAGGGAAATTTACAGCCCCCTCTCCTACGACGCGTTCTTTGCCCAGTTTGTAGAAATCGGAAGTGTAATCGCCGTCCTTTATATGTACTCCACGTATTTTACCCTTAAAAATGTCGAGTGCATCAACAGGATTGCCTCTCCCATACAGGATCAGATTGGCAGGATCCAGATTTATGCCGACATTGTCAGCACAGGTATCAGTTATAAGCCTCATCAGCGTTACCGGTGTTTCCTGCCCGGTTTCAAAATTAAAGTACAGCCCTTTTGATTTACAGTACGCAGCGATATGCTTCACTGCCTGAAGCACGCCCCTGTACTCCGGAAATGACGGATGTTCGGGTATAAATCCTGCATGGGTCGCAACATCGCTTACTCCAAGCCATGATGCAAAATCGGCTCCTTTCATCAGGTCCTGCATCCTTGACCACCTGTAGGCGACCGGCACTATCCCCAGTGTGCAGGGTCCGTCAATGGCATCCCACACTTTCGGGCCTCCCCAGCCTGCCCAAAAGGAAGATATCCTTACTTTTCCTGCAAGCATTTCATTAGCCAGCACTGCATTTTCCTTCGTCAGCAGAGCGGTTTCCCAGCATACTAACTGCACGCATTCAACACCCAGGTCAGGCAAGTCACCTGACCCGCCTTCAAGAAGCTTCTTAAGGTTATAAATAACGCCAATGGAATTGTTATACACTGTTTTACCCCCGTAAGTTGATAGTTTGCTTCTATCATATCACAGCCTGTCATTGTTATCTGCTTGAGCATGGCAACGTCATACCTTTGCCGTTTTCGTCCGGAAACGGGGTAAGGTAATCGGCGGCATAGACTTTTCTTGCGTTTTTATCATGAAAGTCAATAATATCATGCCCACTGCCGTTATTCAGAACACTCCTCCAGGCTATTATCGCAGCCGCAGACAGTGATGCCGAATTATAAACATCAAAGAAGGGGTGGTCTCTGTTGTCAAGATATCCTGCAAAAGCTTTCATCATTCTATGATCGCTTCCGCCATGGCCTGATTTTTTCTCTGTTTCACTTATCATAGCCGGCACAGCTTTATATATCTTATTCACTTCGGCACCTTCCGGGGCATGCCACGGATTATATGCGAACCTTATTGAATCGAAATCATCCCGCGCAGTCTCAATAGTGCCCTTTGCGCAGCTCAATCTTATCCATTTTCCCGTTGGGCCCAGTGATGACCACCCGGTCGTCCTGAAAACAGCGCCGTTATCCATCTCATAGAGCATGACTGAATCTATATCCCTGACGTTGGAATTATGCTCCTCAGCATATTCAGGCGCATATATGGCTTTTGCATTGACTTTTACCGGAATCGTCCCGGTGATTTGCATCAAAGGCCCGAGTGTATGCATATTATAATAAGTCCTTGGAATGAAGCGCCGCCAGTGATTCTTCCCCGGCATCAGCTTGTGGCTCTCTTCAACTGTAGAAGGATGAAAGTATTCAGCCTCGGCAAAATACACACGGCCGAAGGTCCCTTCCCGATACAGTCTCTCAATCTCAAGGCATCCGTAAGAAAACGGCATGTTTGCTGCAAGCATGTATTTTGCTCCGGAGTTTTCCACTGCTTCGCACAATTCCACACACTCGCCGAGAGTTGGGGCGGCGGTAGTCTCACTCAGGACATGGATGCCTTTGTTAAGGGCTCTGAGAGCGTATTTTGCATGCTCGTTAAAATAATTAGACAATACAACAGCTTCAATCCCCGACTCAATAAATTCATCAAAATTGTCATATATTCCGACGCCATCGGCACAGTATTGCTTCAGGTCCCCGCCGTTGATGTTTTCCGGCCTGCTGTCGCAGATGGCAGTAATACTTATGCCTTCAATCCCTGCAGATGCTTTGATGATGGTCGTGCCTCTTTTTAGCCCGAAAACGCCAATTTTATAAATTTTTCTTTCACCGGCATATGCTGAACAGTTCACGGTTTTTACCCCCCTCATACTGCTTTAAGCTGACAGAGATCACAGCAATATTTATTTGCTTTGCAGCCGCCACCATTTGAGCTGATTCCTCTTTTGTCAGACCCGCTGCTGTTTTGCGGTTCTGCAAGGATTCTCATATAAATTTAATGCTTAAATTAATAATAACACGCAAAAATATTAAAGTCAATATTTCCCCCCTGCAAAAAGCCTGCATTGCGATCAAGCGAATGCAGGCTCCACAGGATGCCCCTGGCAGGTATAAATTATATGTTAACTTATCAGCTTATCTTTAAGTGCTTTACCGGATTATCTTAATGCGCATATCCGGACTTCTTAAAAATGTCTGTAATGTGCCCGGCACATGCCTTGGATAATCATTGCATATTCAGGCTATCTGTTGATCTCTTCAAGCACGGCATTTATCTGCCCGATATATGTTTCAACTGCGGTGGATACAGATACCCCTTTCATTATGTCGTTCACAATGTTGGCAGCTATTTTATCCGCGCCGGTCATTGTTGAAAATTCTGCGATAACAGGGTAAACACATTGGCTGCTGTTCACCGCATCTCTTTCCGTCCAATAATATCTTTTCAGGCTTCCCTCTTCCCAAGGCTTAATTACATTCTTCTCAGCTGCAATCAGGGCTTCATTGGGTTTAAGGCCATCTTCTGTCCAGGTTATAAGGATATCCCTTAATATCAGGGACGCCTCTTTGGGTATGCTGCTTAAAGCGCTCACATAAAAATTCGTTCCCGGTGCTTTTATACTGACAGTTTCAGGCCTGTCAGGGCCTGCCGGCAGCGGTCCTACCAGTGATGTGGTCAGGTTGGCTTTAATACAGCTTTCATTATACCAGAACGGCCCCCACAGGAATAAAACGTTTCCCTTCCTGAACTCATTGCCGCCTCCGTTACCTACTACCTTATGAACAAAAGTCAAATCTACGGCAAACTGAAGCGCTCTCTTACCTGCAGGAGTATCATAATTGCATATCATATTGCCATCGACCTGCCCGACTGCAGGCAATCCGTTTGAATTGAGCAGGAATATCACAAACTGGCTGTTGGAGTAAACAGTACTTCCCCACTGGTCTATTATCCCATCTCCATTTGTATCTCTTGTAGCTTTTACTGAATAGTCAAGCAGCGTCTGCCAGTTCCAGCGGTTTTCCTCATACAGGTCCCAGATATCTCTCAGTCCTTCTTTGGCCAGGATGGCCGTATTGTAGATAATCCCGTTATTGCCTGTATAAAGGAGATGTGTCATACCGTATATCTTTCCCTTATACTCGGTAGTTGGCAGCCATGTATGGTTTTTCATGTAGATATCTTCTTCAAAATCTATATAATCATCAACACAAACTACCATTTTGTTTTTGATAAAACTCAGCACCCTTACATCAGAGTTGTTGATAGTGAAAATATCGGCCGGATTTATACCCGCCATTATCTCAGCCATGATCTTTTCATGATAGGTCCCTGCAGTCATGCAGTATGATTTATCATATACCATTGTAAAATTATACTTGAGTTCCGCTAATTTTGTGTTGTTGTAGACAGCGACTGCATATGAACCGGCTGTCGGGCTGTCTCCATTTAAATCAGCTACCTGCCATGATATCATTTTGACCTGTCTGCCTCCCAAGTCAAATGG
>JAQUNY010000206.1 GCA_028717405.1 Eubacteriales bacterium | reverse complement strand
AATATAACGGAATATCCCGAACCTGCTGCATCCGTCTATTATAGCCGCTTCATCCAGCGATGGCGGGAATGTCCTGTAATATTGTCTGCAGAGGAACACGCCAAAAGATCCGGCGATAAAAGGGATGATCAGTCCCGGGTATGTGTTGATAAGGCCGCTGCCGCCATCCCCGAATATATTGTTGCCCCCGGCAAGCGGAAATCTCTTCACCATGAGGAAAAGCGGTATCATCGTTGTCTGCGGGGGTATCATCATGCCCGCCAGCAGCATTACAAAGAGAGGCTTGCTGCCTTTGAACCTGATCCTGGCGAAAACATATCCTGTCATTGAA
Source organism: Eubacteriales bacterium (assembly GCA_028717405.1). Lineage (GTDB taxonomy): Bacteria > Bacillota > Clostridia > JAQUNY01 > JAQUNY01 > JAQUNY01. Next base: position 3,484 of record JAQUNY010000206.1, on the reverse strand, counting down.
TTGATGATAAGGCTGATTATTGTGGTCACAGCCGTGATATACACACTGTTGAAAATATACCTGCCCCAATTTCCGTTTCCCATTGCCCGCGCATAATTATCAAACTGCAGCGACTCAGGTATGAAAATAAGCCTGCTGGAATATATCTCTCCCATTGTCTGAAACGACAGGGTAAGCATTATAAAGAGGGGAAATGCAGTTATAACAACATAGAATGTTATGACTGCCCATATGACGATTTTTTTAAAAAGTCTTTCTTTCACAATTATTTCTGCTCCAATTGCCTTTTTCCTGCCGCTGTTTTGAAATTTAACAGTATTACAACAGATGTCAGTATAAATAAGATTACCGACATCGCAGAAGCATATCCATATTTGAATTCTGTAAATGAACTGATATAAATCTGATGCACTATTGTTGTCGTGCTGTTGACAGGTCCTCCTCCTGTCATTACACGTATCTGGTCAAATGTTTTGAATGCTTCAATCCACAGGGTTATGTTAATGAAGAAGGTTATATGTGATATCATCGGCACGGTTATTTTGAAAAAGCATTTGATATCCGATGCCCCGTCTATGGAGGCACTCTCATAAAGCTGACGCGGTATGGTCTGCAATCCGCCCAGATAGATGACCATGACATAGCCTATATGTTTCCATATGTTCATTGCCACCAGACAAAGCAGAGCCTGGTTTTCATTGAAAAGCCATCTCTGCGGCGAAATACCGGCACTCATAAGTATTTTATTAAAGACGCCTCCTGTAGGCTCATATAGAAGCAGCCATATCATTGATACGGCTATCATGGATGTAACATATGGAAATGTGAAAAGTACCGATATTGCTTTTGCAGTATTTGAACGCCTGGCAAGCCTTGAGTTGACAAGCGCCGCCGCCGCAAATCCCATTAAAGTAAGAGGCACCACTGAAAGCAATGCGTACAGTGCGGTATTGTAAACCGACCTGAGAAAATCGCCGTCTCTGAGCAGGGCTGAGTAGTTGGCCAGGCCTGTGAAGGCTCGTGATGACGACAGGTCATAATTCGTAAAGCTGTAGAAAAAGTTGGCCCCTATCGGATATACCACAAAAAGAGTGAAGAAAAGGAAGAACGGCATAATCATGAGATATGCCGTTCTGTTGTCCTTTATGTAGTATGTCCGTTTCTTCATGCAGGCTCTCGCCGTAAACAGGCTTTTCAAGGCTTGATCTCTTCAAGCAGTTTAGCCTGTGCCTCTTCAACTGCTTCACTGATGCTCATTTTAGAATAAAGCACCTTTTCTACCATTTCGTTGCGCAGTTTCTGGAAATTCACCGACCATACAGTCCTGGGCATCCCTATCCCTACAGCCACACATTCAGCTCTCTGGGCATTGTAAGGATCCATTGCGGTAAATTCATCAGTAAGCGACTTCAATACGACCGGCACATTGAGATCATTGCTGCGTTTAAGCACCTGCTCTTTTGTAAGTGCCTTTTCAATGAAATCCCAGGCCTCATCCTTATTCTTGCAGTCACGGCCCATGAAAAGCATATTACATCCGCAGAAGGTTGCCTTTTCAGTATTCCAGGGCGGCACAGCCACGCCGATTTTCCCTTTATACTCCTCGTTTTCAAGCATGGGTCTCAGCGCCACGTTATTTATAAGTGTCATGGCTGCCAAACCTTTAATAAAAGGATTGGTTTCACTGCTGCTGTAAGGTATGTTAACGCCTGGCAGGAATGACATCAGGTATTCAAAAGTATTCCTGACTTCCTCAGTATTGAGTTCAGGACTGTCTTCATGCTGATAATACCTGCCCCCGTTCCCGAAAACAAAAACGTCAAACTCAACAAAGTTGCCGGCGGACATCGGAAACGCAAACCCGGCCGTTGTTATTACCCCGTTTTCCTTTTTCGTGAGCTTTTCGGCATATGTTTTCAGCTCATCCCAGGTCTGAGGCGGTTTTTCCGGATCAAGCCCTTCCTTCTCAAAAAGGTCTTTCCTGTATGCGAAGATAAATGGAGTCGTCGAATATGCAAGGCCGTAAACCTCATCTTTATATGTGCCGTTTGCCAGGACGGAAGGCATTATGTCTTCCCTGCCCTCCCACTTTTCAAAATACTCCGTAACGGGCAGATAATGCCCAAGCTCCACCCTCTGAGCCACTGAAAGTATCCCGTACCCGATAATATCCGGTCCGGTGCCCGAGACAAAAAGTGAATTGAGCTTCGTTTCCATTGCTTCGCCTATGGCTGCGTCATCGTAATTTACAGTGACACCCGGATTTTCAGACTCAAATTCAGTTATAAGCGCCTTCCAGTAATCAGCTTCCGCCTTGTCATTCCCCGTCCTTAAAAAGCTCAGTGTTACCTGCTTTGCCGTGCCTGACGCCGGAGCCGTGCCGGTGTTCGCAGCCTCCTTCTCTGATGATGTACATGCTGCCAATACTGAGGTTTGTATGATCAGGACTGCAGTAATGAGCGCTATCATCCTGGTTATGCCCAGGCCTGGCAGCCTTCTGCTTCCTGTTGCCCTGCAATTAGTAATCATGTTTTCATTCCCGCCTTTTTATTATTCTCTCGTTTTTTATTTTATTTTCTATATTTAATCTTATTGCCTTGTTTTTATCGTGTGTCGTGTGTCTTGTTTTTATTATTTGCCATTTTTTATTGTTTGTCTTGTTTTTTATCCGGCATTATATATAACCCGGCGCCCCGTGCATCGGCGGCAGAGGCCTGGGCCTCACTACCGCCCCGCCTTCCTCATAAGACTCTATTGCGGCAAAGGTATATTCCAGAGTTGCAAGCGCGTCTCTTCCCGACGCCCTGAGATAATCGGCCGGGACTTTATTCGTGACATCCTCCAGATAGGCGTGTATCCTTCTGGGGAATGTTGCGCTGAAGCTGGTCTCGCCTGTTTCAAATGTGACTGGTGCGAGCGTCCCCATCGACTGGGCATTTTCCGCAGACCAATAATGGAGCTTCTCCACACAGTTCTCTATGCAGAATGTACCCTTTGTGCCGGCAAGCTCATAGCTCCACCATCCGCCGAGGCCAAAAGGCGCATCTCCTCTTTGAGATATAAGATAGCCTATGCTCCCGTCCTCAAATTTTACATGTACGGAGTTTATGGAAAGCATCAGATCTTCGGCGGTTTTCCTTACACCAGACTTATTCATGAAGGCCTGCACATGGGTAATGTTCCCTCCGAAATACCTCATTACGCTGAAAGGATGGGCAAGGAAAGCTTTGACATGTGCATATGGCCTCTGCCATCTTCCCACGGATTTGAATTTGTAGGTGGAATCCCCTCCGTTGAAGCCCACTTTATGTATGCTGTAAACATGCTCGCCTACTTTGCCTTCTTTCATGTATGCGGCAGCCTTATCAGCGGTTTCGGTAAAATAGTGATTCAGGTTGCATCCGAGATATACGCCTTTTAAGGCTGCAAACCTGACCATTTCACGCGCCTCTTCAACCTCATTTGATATCGGCTTTTCCACCAG
>JAQUNY010000205.1 GCA_028717405.1 Eubacteriales bacterium | reverse complement strand
ATCGGCAGCCTGATATATATGCAGGTTGGATCGCAAAAAGGTGTCCTGGAAGGTGTTGTATACGGATTTATTGACTACTGGCCCGGGTTTAATCCAAATGCAACCATAGATGTGCCGACATATGTTGACGGCAAACAGGTAATACTGAAGGAGAGGCCTACACTGATAGTGTTCAATCTGAATTATATGCACGATACGCTTATGATGGAACCTTACCAGGTGTGGATGAAAAAGCAGGAGGAAGCTGATACCGCAACGGTTTATGCCGATATGGAGGCAAAGGATCTTGATATTGAGGCAATAACAGTAACAGTCCCGATAATAACTGAAAACAAGAATGATCCTGCGCTTATGGGAACCAACGGTTCTTTGACGCTGGGATTTCTTGTTACAATGATAATCAGCACTATCGGTTTCATTATTTACTGGGTGCTTTCGATCAGGAGCAGGATGCTTCAATTCGGCATACTCAGGGCTATGGGACTTTCGTTGATGAAAGTCCTGGGGATGCTGTTTACAGAGCAGCTGATGATATCGGGCGTGGCAATTTTTATGGGAATTGTAATAGGAGGCATATCAAGCAACCTTTTTGTGCCGCTGCTTCAGATTATTTACAGCTCCGAGCAGCAGGTCCTTCCATTCATTATCGTGGCAGCTGCAGAGGATTACAACAGGGTATATTCATTTGCCGGGGGCATGCTCCTGGTTGGGATAATGGCTCTGGGAGTCCTTGTGGCCAGAATAAACATCAATCAGGCTATTAAGCTTGGGGAGGACTAAAGATGTCTTTGATTATAAGGACAGAGAATATAGACAGAGACTTTATTTCAGGCAGAGAGACGGTCCATGCCCTGAAAAATGTAAATATCAAAATAGAAAGAGGCATGCTAACGATACTGAGGGGTCGTTCAGGCTCAGGAAAGACAACGCTGATAAACCTTTTGGGAGCTCTGGATTATCCGACCAAAGGCAAGGTTTTTTTTGATGATAAAGATATCACCCATATGCATCAGACTGAAAGAGATGAGCTGAGAAGGAAGGATATGGGATTTATTTTCCAGTCGGTTGCCCTTATATCGCTGATGTCAGCATATGAAAATGTCGAATTTGCCCTCAGGATAGCAGGCTTTGGATTAAAGGAAAGAAGGGACAGGGCAAGTGAATGCCTGAATCTTGTCGGGCTGGCCAAAAGAATGACTCACAGGCCAGGCGAGCTTTCGGGAGGCGAGCAGCAGCGTGTGGCAATCGCAAGGGCGATATCTCATAAGCCAAAGATAGTGTTCGCAGATGAGCCTACAGCCGAGCTCGACACGGCTATGGGAATTCAAGTGGTAGGCATTTTCAGAAAGCTGATCGAAATAGAAGGAGTAACTATTGTCATGACAACACATGACCCGAGCATGCTTGATCTTGCCGACAGGGTCTATACCCTTGAGGATGGTGAAATCGTCAATGAGTGATGAAAAATGCAAATATCTGATAGAGTGCGAAAACCTTGTCAAGATCTATAAAACAAATGAAATTGAGGTAGTTGCGCTCCAGGGCCTCGACCTTCTTGTGGAAAGCGGCGAACTTATGGCCATCATAGGAAACAGCGGCAGCGGCAAGTCTACGCTCCTCAATATGCTGGGGGGCCTTGACAGACCCTCGGCAGGCAGACTGATAGTTGACGGGCATGACCTCCTGAAGTTTACTGATGCCCATCTGGTAAAATATAAGAGGGAATCTGTGGGATTTGTCTGGCAGAATAATGCCAGGAACCTGATCCCGTATCTCACCGCACTGGAAAATATTGAACTGCCTATGATACTGGCAAAGGGCTATAAAAAAAAGGAACGCGCCAAAGAACTCCTTAATAAGGTCGGACTCTCGCACAGAAAGAACAACAAGCTCAGCCAGCTTTCAGGAGGCGAGCAGCAACGTGTTGCAATAGCTATTGCGATGGCGAACAATCCCTCGCTTCTTTTAGCTGACGAACCTACAGGAGCGGTCGACACCAAAACTGCCTCCATGATCCTCGATATATTCAGAGAGATAAACAGGGACATGGGAATAACAATAGTCATTGTAACACATGACAGACAGCTTTCAAAAAAGGTTGACAGGGTAGTGGCTATACGGGATGGGCGTACAAGCAGTGAATTTATCAGAAAAAAGTCATATCGCGAAGAGCTTGAAGAAATGGAGATCTCAGCCGGCACAGAAAATAAAGATGATGAAACTCATGTTGAACTGGCGGTTATTGATAAGGCGGGCAGGCTGCAGATTCCTCACGAGTACCTGGAAGCACTCGGTTTAAAAGGGAAAGATAAATTAAAGGTCGAGCTTGATAATGACAGGATAGTCCTTCTGGCGCCTGACACGGAGAAGGCAGCAGTTTCCGCGGATGTTGCAGGTATTGCCGGAACAGCGGGCGGAGAGGTATTGACCGGGAAGGAGGAGTCATGAAAAGAAACAAGACAGATATAAATACAGAAAAAAAACAAAGATACTGCATTGCCGGGATCGTGTCGAGAATTGCAGCATTAATAACGGCTCTTCTGCTGATCAATATATCTCTGACAGGTTGTCTGTTCTATCCCAAAGAGCTTGTTGTGCCGGCACCTTCGCTGATAGCGCCTGAGAAAGCTGAGTTCATTACCGTGACCGCAAAGAAAGGCAACCTGACTAAGCAAATAATTATTACTGCTTATTTTCTGGCAACTGAAAAGGTAGATGTTGGTTTCAAAGCAACCGGGATGACGTTTGGAAATCTTTATGTTAAGCCTGGGGATTATGTGGAAAAAGGACAACTGCTTGCATCTGCAGATAAGACGAAGATACTTGACAACATTGAATCTAAAAAGCTTGATATAAGGGAGGCGCTTATAGACCTCGCAAGACTTCATGCAAGAAACGGGACGCAGTACCAGCTTGAATCGGCAGAGCTCACAGTCAGGCAGCGTGAGCTCCAGCTTGAAAGCTATGAGCTTCAGCTGGAGAAAACCGATATCACGGCGCCTGTAGCGGGGAGAGTTATTTATGCTAACAGCGCTTTAAAAAGAGGAGATTCCATTACGGTCAACAGGACGATCGTAAGGCTTATCGACGAGTCAAGTGTAAAACTTGAATATAACCTGAGTGTTGCAAGCGAAAAAGACAGAAATCTTGAAACTTTTGCACGTATGGGGACTCCGGCAAAAGTTATTTTCAATTCACGTGAATATGACGCAGAGGTCGTTATGACTCCATATCAGGCGTCTAAAACGGCCGATCTGACATCTTCAAATGTAATTTGGCTTGATGTCAAGGGGCTGGACCAGCCTGCGTTGCCTGGGAGCTATGCAAAAGTCATTTTTACGGTAGATACAAGAGAAAATGTCATGATCGTAGGAAGGGACCTGCTTCAGAAATTCGGATCGGGATATTATGTAAGGGTACTGGAAGATGGTTATAAGGTTGAGAGGACAGTTAAATTAGGTCTTGAAACGGAAACATATGCCGAGGTGCTGCAGGGAATTGAGGAAGGCGATAAAATAATATTGAAATGATATACCTTCCAGGTATCAGCATATCCGGAATCAAGAGCCGGGTATCGAAGATCAGGGAACAAAGATCAGGGAACAAAGATCAGGTATCAAAAGCAGGTATAAAAAATCAGGTATCGGGGATCATGCTTTCACGGTATTTGCCGGGGCTGGTCCCTGTATATTTTTTGAATACTTTGGTGAAGTAGCTTTGATCTTCAAAGCCTGACAGACCGGCGATTTCCAGAAGATTGACGGAGCTGTCAGCCAGGAGCCTCTTGCTGGTTTCCACGCGCTTCAGATTAAGATAGCTGCTGAAGTTGGTTTTCATCT
>JAQUNY010000204.1 GCA_028717405.1 Eubacteriales bacterium | reverse complement strand
AGACTATCACAAGAGAAAACGCAGACATGCTCCACATCAGCAATACTCCATAGAAAACTCCCTGAAAAACTGCTCCTGTCAGAGGAAGTATCCCTAAAAAAGCGAGAGGTACAAACTCTTCGCTTATAACACTTTTTCTTTTTCTGATAAGTAATATCAGGGACGCCGGAATATATCCATATATCAACACAGAAGACAGCCAGAAAAGCTCTCCCCTGAAGTATGTATTTGACTGGTCAATATAAAAAATGAATTTGAAAACGGGCGAAAGTAAAACTGCCGCTGCATTAATAATTGCCGGCATGAATATCAGTATTTTGTGTTTGAAAGCTATGGGCTTATTTTTTAAATCATTCATCCACCTGTAAATAAAAAGGAACCAGCTGCCTGTGATAATTGGTGCGGCTGTGAAAAGGCATATGTGAAGGATCTGGGAGAGCAGCGCCACCCACCATGGCCCCTGTATCTTGTTTATGACACATGTCGCAGCCTCCACAAGCAGCTCAAGCATAACGATAAAGGATGTCCTCAGAAAAATAGCGTTCAGCCTGTCTCTCCTGTCAAGATTTTTCCCGGCTATTACAAACACCACTGACAGAAGCATGAAAGCAGCTATATTTATGTCTATGCGTAAGTATAGATCCATATTCACCGACCTGTCTTAATTTTTCCGCCATCAGCCGTTTAGCAGCACAGTCGCAAAGTCAAACCGCCGCAGAGCCACACAACTGAAAAGTCACATTGCTGCACAGTCACATTACCACACAGCCGCATGGCCGAACACAGTGTCATCCTTCTTAATAAAATCCATATTGTACCGATATACTGATTCTTATTATATTCTCTTTCTCTGTCAATGTCTCTGCACTTAACTCAGCTTTGAAGTCCTTTCTGCTGAAAGCAGCTTTCTCGGTCATTTTGGCCGATAACGGTACGGGCTGGATCATATCTGAGAAATCAACTGTAAAAGGCATCCAGGGATCATTCAGCATTTTTTGAATATTCAGCTTATTGCCTTTTGCCTGCGCCATAGCAATCATCTGTGCAAGCTCTTCTGTATCTTCAGCCTCCCACGACTCGCCGGACAGAGCATCATATGGCGAATATTCCTCCTGATAGTCAGGGTTCATAAACCAGAGCGGGAAAAGCTCTGATGGCTTATCTTTATAAGTTTTGGTCTCTGTCACATATCCGCCGGGTTTATCAGGTGCGGCATATTTATACTCATGACTGAACGAGACCCATTCTTCTTCATATATTCGAGGAGGTAATGAAGGCAACAATTCAAAAACTCCGGTTTCAGGTCTGATTACGATCCTTGACATGGCATTTTGACCAATCGCAGATCCTCCTGTTCCAGGCATGACATCGGCTATTCCTCCCAGTCCTCCGGCTTCTTTAAGCGCGTCCATGATACTCTGCAGCTCATCAGAAGAAATAAGGCCTTCCGTTTCAGATCCCAGCATGTCTTCAGCCTGTTCGAGTGATGGCAGAAGGCCCTCCATCAATTCTTCATATGCCCTGACCGCATCTTCCTGTATGTCCCCGGTAATATCACCTGTCTCTGAAGCGCCTCCTGAAATGGACTCTCCCGGGATGGCCGCCGTAGTCGTTCCCGGCAAGGAGTCTTGTTGTTCTTCTCCCGTAACGTATGAAAAGCTTCCGCTTCCGGTCAGTTTTTCTTCTTCGCTCTCAGTAAGCCGTTTGTAGTCATAAACATAATCAATTTGCAGATTATCTATAATATACTGTTCGCCAAAAATCAGATAACTGATCGTGGACGCATCAGCGCTTTGTTCTTCAGGGAGCTGCGCATCAATTTTTTTCAGGTTCTCAGTGATTACAACAGTCACATTTTCCCTGTTTATATCGCTGCTCTTCTCTTTCTTATATTCCTTAGTCCACTTGTAAATAATACTCCCTTTAGCTTTATCAGGACTGCCGGAGGTAACATTATACCGGATTTTCTCGCTGCCCTCAAAACCTGAACTGAAGAACATTACGAGCACTTCATCAATAAGGTCAAACGAGCCATCAATATCAAGAACATGATACGCAGGCTCAAGGGCAAAATTCTCCCACTGCCATTGACCATTTCTCTTCACAGCTATCCTCATTCCGGTCATCTGTTCCTCCCTGACCATTGACAGACTCTGTTGAAAGATCAATTTTTCATTAAAATCATCGGGTATTGATATAAGGACATAATGAAAACCGGGAGTCGTAAATTCGTATTCTCTCCAATCACTTTCCTCGTCCTCATCTGCCGTAATGTCACTGAGCGCTATCTTGTCCTCACTTTTTATCAGCATGTCAAGCACAGGGTAGGAAGACTCTTCGGCATTGAATCTCTTATAGCTTTCCACTCCCCCAAACAGGGCCATGCCCATCTCTGCAAAGTCATGGTTGAACATGCCGCGATTAAGATGTCCGCGGTTGAATATCATATCAAGGTTCATGTCCATGGCATAATTTTTAAAGAGCTGGTGCACATAGCCGGGTGCTTTATCACCAATTATCTCGGAAAAATAAAAGAACATCTGATACCATGTGTAGTGCTCTGAACCCTCAAGAACATAATATTCTACTGTCGGGTCTCTATAAATTTTATCGACATATGTCAATTCATAATCATTATCAGGGTATACCTGATCTACCGCCCACATGGCAGTAGCTTCCTTCAGCCAGTCCAGTCTTTCTTCAGACAGCCTTACCGGATTATCCGGGTTGAGGGCTTCCTCCTGCCATGCATGAAAAAGCTCGTGTACCAGTGAAGCCTCTACGATTCCGGCATCACGTTCAGGATCAATAAATATCCTGAATAGGGGATCCGTCCTCTGTTCCAAAAAATCAGCCGGGATAAAAACCGAATATGAATCCGTCCACTCAGGCAGACTTCCCGGGATTATCTCAATAATAAACGAAGGCGCCGAAAACTCGAGCAGCGCAAAAGTCTCCCCTGCATCATGTACAATTGTCGATATCAAAGTCCCGTATTCCTCCATAAATCCCATGTCATGAGTCTTAACACTGATCCCCGGAGAAATACCGAAGGACATGGGAGGATACAAGTCGTCATCGTCGGCAGCCCATACGCTCTTGATGCCTAAAAGCTTCAAATATTCAGTGGCGGCGCTCCGCTCCCCTTCCTCACCTCCGGAATAAGCTTCTTTAACTGTAATCCTGCCGAAATTTTCAGGATAAATTATCTTAAGCAGCTTTTCCTTCACGCCACTGTCGAGTTCGTCAAAGGCATTGACCATGACCTGCAGGCATGAACGGACATCGACGCGGCTTTCGTCATTAAAACTGATATCATGTGTGTCAGCCTTATCTTCAGGGAAAAATGCAGCAAGGAAAACAGCCTCGCTCTTTTCAATATTGCTTAAGGCGCCTGAAGTATAATCGTTTACCAGTTTCTGCGTCTCGCTTTTATCTTCATCTGCTGTATTCTCTGCGTCTGAACCTGCTAATTTCCCGAAGCCAAAGGCACCCAATATGTTCTCAACAAAATTCCGGCCGGCCTCTGCTGCTTTCGTGCTCAGCATTTTCACTGTATAGACGGCTCCGACAGCAAGTGCGGATACAATCAGAACAACAATAACTGTTTTTAAAATATTCCCGGTTTTGTGCTTCATGGCTTTTCGACTCCTTTTTTTCTGAACATTGCATAAATATTATAACCTGATAACAATGTTACCATTACAAAAGAGGCAAGATAAAGAAATCTATACGCTTCTCCGGCAGGGCTTCCTGACAATCCTGCCACAGAAGACATGCCGGACAATATCGCCGATCCTGCAAAAGGTGCGGCCAGCATTCCGACCCCCGACATAAAATAGAACCACCCCTCAAAAAGGGTCTTACCCGATTTGGGCAT
>JAQUNY010000203.1 GCA_028717405.1 Eubacteriales bacterium | reverse complement strand
TTGTGATCCCTCTTGCTGTAGTGATCCTGGCTGCTTTACTGTTATTGCTTATGAAAATACTCAGGATAAAAAAGAAGAAAAATGAACCCGGCATCAAGGAAGATGAGGAAAGCCTGCAGGAAGATAGTCCTGAATCATAGAATCGACTGTTTCATACAGCGTCACAGCATCATAGCATCATAGCATCAATCGTTTAATAACCGTCTTTCCCACAGGATCGGTAATGAATCCAGGAAGTCTCTTCCATATTTCCGCAAATGACAACAGCTTTTTCCTGTGTTCCTGTGCCGAATGCCTTCCTCTCCCGAAAAAACAATACTGAAGGGCTGTCTCTTCAGCGCCAAGCCGCTTCTTAATATGGTACGAATCAGACCCCGGCTGTGTCCTGCCCAGATCCAGCAGTTTGAAACCATTTTTCAGACCATACCGTATCATTTCCCTGTAGATAAATTCCCTGATTTTATCCGATCCGCCGTCATTCGCCGGTAATACCGATTCCCAGCGGCAGTATAGTCTGTCTTTATAACTGAAAAAGAACAGCGCGCCCGAAGATGATTTTTTACCTGCATCATCAACCAGCAAAATATGCGTGTTGTCAGGCAGCCTTTGCATTACTCTCCTGAAAAAATCTATCCCCGGCGCAGGAGCGCCTTTTTGTTTCTGCGCCCTGGAATATATCCTGTAAAAATCATTTAATCTTTCTCTGTCAAATGAAGCTCTGAAAATACCATCGCTGTCATAAATCTTTCCTGATATTCTCTCTGCCGCACGGCCTTTCAAATCCATCATGAAACTCCTGTTGCTCTCGTCGGGCATCACATTAAGGATCCCCGCTCTATGGTCCAAAAGTCTCAGCTCTATATAATGCAGGTCGTTCTCACCGGCAGTCTTCCTGAGCCAGTCCCCGGCAGTTTCTATGATGTCGTCTTTTTCACAGCATATGTCGACATAATCAATAAAAGGCAGCGAAACAGCAACTTTTCTGAAAAATATGTCCCTGCCTGCCAGGAGCGGCAGAATACCGGCCAGTTTACCTTCTTCATCCATAATAAGGTAGTACATGCTTTCATATCTGAATGAATCCTCAAGTATTTCCTTCCATACTATCCTGGCAAAAAAACTGTCATGCTGTCCGGCATAAGCGTCCCAAACGTCCCTGTATATATTGTTGTATTTTACAAATTTATACAAGTCTCTGTCCCCCATACAATATTATTTCTGTCTCTTTATATTATATATACAATTACCTCTGAACTCTCCCGGATGCATCCCCACCCATGAGCTTTCTGACTTCTTCAACCGTAACCTCATTGAAATCGTGTTCTATCGTCTGCTTGAGGCATGACGCAGCAACGGCAAATTCGATTGCAGTCTGCGGATCATAGCCTTCACAAAGCGCATAGATCAGTCCGCCTCCGAATGAGTCGCCGCCTCCTACGCGGTCAACTATATGGATCATATAGTTTTTGGAAAAATAACATTCCTTCCCATCACAGAACATCCCTGCCCAGTTATTGTCATTAGCCGAAATACTCCCTCTCAGGGTTATGGCAACATTCTTCACACCGTACCTGTTCATAATGGCTTCCGCCACCTTCCGGTACCCCTCGCCCGAAAGCCTGCCTTTTCCAACCTCTGATCCCTCGGCTTTTATTCCAAATACTTTTTCTGCGTCTTCCTCATTCGCTATGCATACATCCACATAACGGATAAGCTTCTCCATTACCTGGCGGGCTTTTTCGGGTTTCCACAGATTAGCCCTGTAATTCAGGTCGCAGCTTATCTTAAGACCTGCTTTTACCGCCGCCTTACAGGCATCTTCGCATATTTCGGCTACATTGTCTCCCAGAGCAGGAGTTATGCCGGTAAAATGGAACCATCCGGCGCCTTTGAAAATCTTTTCCCAGTTAAAATCATTTCGTGATGCTGTTGCTATCGAGGAATTTTTCCTGTCGTATATCACCTTGGACGCGCGCTGTGAAGCTCCCTTTTCGACAAAATACAGGCCGATCCTTTCTCCGCCGTATACTATGTCTGATACATCGACGCCATAACTCATAAGCGACCTGACAGCAGCCCTTGCAATGTCATTTGCCGGCAGCCGGGTCACATAAGAAGCGTCCATACCGTAATTGCTGAGCGAGACCGCAACATTCGCCTCTCCCCCTGCGTACGATATCTCGAATCTGGTTGCCTGTGTGAACCTCAGATAGCCTTCCGGATTCAGCCTTCCCATTATTTCTCCAAAACAAACAACTTTCATTGTTATTCACCCCTATAGCATTTATTAGACTCACCGGTCATTAAGCGGTTCTATCCGCGGCCTAAGGCAGAATAAAGTCCGGCAAGCTTTGTTATACCTTTAAAATCCTTTTGTTCAAGCAGATTTTTCTTAATTATATTTGAACCTATCCCTGCGCCTTTTATCCCTGCCTTGAAAAAATCAGCCAGGTTATCCTCATTTACCCCGCCGACGGCAAGCAGCCTTATATGGTTGAGCGGTGCTGTTACAGCCTTGATATAGCTTATACCCATTTCGCCGGCCGGGAAGAGTTTCACAAAATCGGCTCCGCAAGCGTGCGCATTCTGTATCTCAGTAGGAGTCAATGCTCCCGGGATTGAAACCAGGCCGAGGCTGACTGTCCTTTTAATAACTTCAGGATTTGTATCAGGAGAAATAATATATTCAGCTCCGGCTTTAAACGCCCGGTCCACCTGCTCAGGTGTCAGCACAGTCCCGGCACCCACATGTATCCTGCCTGCAAAGTGCTCCCTGAGGGATATTATCTGCTTTTCAGTCTTGCACTCCGGTGATTTCCCGCTCTGATCAAAGGTAACTTCAACAAATTTTATGCCACCTTCATACAAAGCACCGGCAACATCAACAATAACATCGTCCGCAACATTCCTGCAAATTGCGATGATTTTGTGTTCAAGAATTTCATTGATCAGTAATCCTTTGTGCTTAAGTCCTTCTTTGTCCATAGGTTCCACCCTTCCTTTCTTTACTTGCCTTTCTTGCCTTTCTTGCCTTTCTTGCCTTTCTTGCCTTTCTTGCCTTTCTTTACCTTCTTTCCCTATTCAAATCTGAGTGCGTCAACCGGAACAAGCCTGCTTGCTTTTGCCGCCGGATATATTCCGAAAATTATGCCTGTTGTTATTGAAAAACCAAGCGCCAGAAGAATCGAGGTAAGTCCTGTTACGACGCTGAACCCTGTGAGTATCGTGATCAGCCTTGCGCCGGCAAAGCTGAATAAAAGCCCTGTAAATCCTCCGATAACTGTTATCAATATAGCCTCGGTCAGGAACTGTAACAAGATATATGTCCGTCTTGCCCCAAGAGCTTTCCTTATCCCTATTTCCCTGGTCCTCTCGCGGACGGTGACAAGCATGATATTCATAATTCCGATCCCGCCGACGAGGAGAGAAATAGATGCAATGCCCGCAAGTAAAATGGTCAGTATCCCCATGATTTCATCAAGTATCTCCAGCATCTGTGTCTGACTGTAGGCCTCATATGAATTTGACGACATAAATATTTTGCCCAGATACGCCAGTATCTTCTGCCGGGTGAACTCAGCCATTTCTTCGCTCTCTGAAGCCATATAATATGTCTTCTGTGTTCTCTGTCCAAAGAGCATGGAAGCATATTCATAAGGTATATATGCGATAATATCCTGATCTCCCGTAAAATTCATGCCCTGTTCTTCCAGTATACCTATTACGCGAAAAGGTATCCCCTTTATGATAACTGTCTCGCCAATCGGTTCATCATAGTTGAACAGCCTGTTTACGACGTTTTTTCCTATTACCGTAACGGGAAGGTTGTTTTCGATATCAATTATATTAAAAAATCTTCCGGAGGATAATTCAAGGGATGCTATCTCAGAAAACTTCTGGTTGACTCCCCTTACCGCCACCCTGAA
>JAQUNY010000202.1 GCA_028717405.1 Eubacteriales bacterium | reverse complement strand
AGGGACAAATGCGTAAGAGTTATTTCAGGAAATTAGTGAATTACATCAGGAATGTATACAACATCGAAAGGGTAATATTAATATGCAAGATGAAAGATAGAAGAATCAATCCCACTTATTGTTCCGGTTGTCTCACAGCCTAAGGATACCCACAGCGGAGAGGCGGGCTGTCAGATAAAAATGATATGACGCGGAACAATGGGGCAGATACAGGCATAAAAAACGACTAATACGGAGTATACGCGCCAAAAATCATTATCCGGGCAAATAAGGACTTATAGAGTTAAATTAGAGGCTTATTCGGCGGAAATTTAATTATAAATATTTATAAAAACCCTTGACATATACAGAAACCGTATATTATACTTACAGAGCGCAAAAGATGCGTTTTAACGGCAGGCAAGGAGGATAACCGGCCAATGAAGACTTTTATGGCAAAAGAAAAGGAAATTGAAAGAAAGTGGTATATTATCGACGCTGAAGGGAAACCTCTCGGGAGGGTAGCCAGTGAGGCAGCCAAGATCCTGAGGGGCAAGAACAAGCCGATATTCACGCCTCATACCGATACGGGGGATTATCTCATAATCCTGAATGCTGCGAAGGTGGTGCTTACAGGGAATAAGCTCGAAGATAAAATGTACAGGCATCATACCAATTATCCGGGCGGGCTTAAGGAAGTCCCGTATAAGGTCATAATGGACAAATTCCCGGAAAGAGCAATGGAAAAGGCTGTCAAGGGCATGCTCCCTAAAAACAGCCTGGGCAGGGACATGTTCAGAAAACTCAAGGTTTATAAAGGACCGGAGCATGATCAGCAGGCCCAGAAACCTGAATTGATAGAAATCGACATATGAGCATTTGAGCATAAGCAGCTGAAAGGAGAAATTAAGGATGGATAAGCTTCAGTATTACGGGACCGGCAGAAGGAAAAAATCAATTGCCTGTGTCAGGCTTGTGCCGGGCGAAGGCAGCATACTTATAAACAACAGAGATATTGACGAATATTTTGGGCTTGAGACTTTGAAAGTTATAGTCAGGCAGCCTTTGGTCATTACAGAAACGGCAGGAAAGTTTGATGTGCTCTGTAAAGTGATCGGCGGCGGTTATACCGGTCAGGCGGGCGCTATAAGACATGGTATTTCAAGGGCATTGCTCAAGGCGGATGATGAATTCAGGGGGACGCTTAAAAAAGCAGGTTTTCTGACAAGGGATCCGAGAATGAAAGAGAGAAAGAAATACGGCCTCAAGAAGGCAAGGAAAGCCTCGCAGTTCTCCAAGAGGTAATGTCAGACACAAATGGCGGCGTCGCAATATGGTATATGGGAAAATCAACTTAAAACTTATAAAAGGGCGTCTTCAGGCGTCCTTTTTATATATGCCCGATCACGGGCCCGGCGGGAAAGGATCAAAAAAGGCTGACCGCACTACTACATTTTACCGGAGGATTTAAAATGCTGTTAATTATTAATGCGAGAGTTATGACAATGTCGGGGCCGAATTATCCAAACGGATATGTTGCTGCCGATGGCGCAAAAATCATTGGCGTGGGCAGGATGAAGGATATTGATAAGGCATATGCGGGGAAAGGACCTGAGGATATAATAATAGACGCGTCGGGGAAATATGTCCTTCCCGGCCTTGTAGACGCCCACTGCCACATAGGGATGTGGGAGGATGCAGTCGGCTTTGAGGGCGATGACGGCAATGAAGCAACTGACCCTGTCACGCCGCATCTTAGAGCCATAGACGGAATATACCACGCGGACAGGGCTTTTACCGAAGCGCGTGAAGCCGGGGTCACAACAGTTGTAACAGGTCCCGGCAGCGCCAATGTCATAGGCGGGCAATTTGCCGCGCTGAAAACTTATGGAAGGCGTATTGAGGAAATGGTGATAAAGGAACCGGCTGCGATGAAAGTCGCATTTGGTGAAAATCCCAAAACCGTATACAATGAGAAAAAGCAGTCGCCTATGACCAGGATGGCAACGGCGGCATTTCTGCGGGAAAGCCTGATGAAGACGCTGGAATACATAAGAAAGACAGATGAACATAAGAAGAACGGCGAAAAAAATGACAAGCCGGGCTTTGATTTTAAACTTGAATCCATGCTTAAAGCCGTCAGCGGGCAGATCCATATCAAGGCTCATGCCCACAGGGCTGACGATATACTTACCGCAATAAGGATCGCGCGGGAATTCGGACTCAGGATATCCATAGAACACGGCACCGAAGGTTACCTGATCAGCGATATACTGGCTGAAGAAAAAATCCCCGTCATAACCGGCCCGCTCCTGACAGACCGTTCAAAGATCGAGCTCAGGAACCAGACACTCCGGAATCCAGGTCTCCTTGCAAAGGCAGGAGTGAAGACGGCCATAATGACCGACCATCCCTGTGTGCCGATACAGCATCTTCTATTATCTGCCGCAATGGCTGCCAGGGAAGGAATGGATGAGATGGACGCCCTTAAAGCCATAACATGCAACGCGGCTTCCATAACCGAAATCGATGACAGGGTGGGAAGCCTCGAGGTTGGCAAAGATGCCGACATTGTTATTTTTGACGGACATCCGCTTGACATAAAACTTAAAGTTGTAAAAACCATAATCAATGGTAAAATCGTATTTGAACGGGACAGTGATCATCAGGAAGGAAGCGGAAATTGAAAGCGGCGGAATACATAACTGATTCGCCTGAGCAGACATCGTGGATAGGGCGCCTGCTGGGCAAAACCCTTGTGGCCGGAGATGTCGTCTGTATAAGCGGGGAACTCGGCAGCGGAAAAACCGTTTTTACCGCCGGCATAGCCGGAGCTCTTGGCGTATCGGGATATATTACAAGCCCGACATTCTGCATTGTCAATGAATATGCCGGGAAGCTGCCTTTCTGCCATTTTGACGCCTACCGTGTGGAAAGTGCCGAGGACATGAACGAGACCGGGTATTTTGATTATATCGGCGGAAACGGCATTGTTGTTATTGAATGGCCTGAGAGGATCGAAGAAATATTGCCGGAAAAATATATCAGCGTAACCATCTCAAAGATTCCGGTTGAATACGGGTCATCGGCGGAAGCCCGGAAGGCTGCAGAAAACAGGAGACTTATCAGGATCCGGCGCGTCTCCGTATAGAGTGCATGATAAACCAAGATGAGAGTACCTGATAAGACAGGACAAGATTACCTGATAAATCGGGATAGGACTGCCCGGGAATTATGATGCCGCGGCATTTGTGCACATATTGTACATATAGTAGAATGGTTTGCCGAACGGAGGCTCTGTTTCAATGAGGATACTGACTGTCGATTCATCTACATCCGTAGCAGCAGTTGCGGTTACTGAAGATGGGCGGCTGATGGGTGAATATAATATAGACAGTGAAAGGACACATTCGGTCAATCTTGTCCCGATGATCAGTGACCTGCTCGACAGGCTGCAGCTGAAACCGCAGGACATCGACCTGTTTGCAGCAGTAAGCGGACCGGGATCCTTTACGGGACTCAGGATCGGCATAACGGCCGTAAAGTCAATGGCTTACGCCTGCGGTAAACCTGTTGTGGGGATACCGTCGCTTGATTCGCTGGCATATAATATCCCCGTTGGGTCGGATATCATATGCCCAATGATAGACGCCAGAAACAGGCAGGTCTACATGGCGGCTTACAGACAGAACGCCCAGGGGCGGCCGGAAAAGCTGACTGATTATATGGCTGCCGACGTCGGAGAAGCTGCGGGAATTATTGCCGGGCTGCTGGACAGGGAGCTGGACAGGGAGATGGAAGAAGAGAACATACATGGCAGCCCGAAGGTAATCCTGCTGGGAGACGGCGCAATAATTAACAGGTGTGTCCTGGAAGAAGTGCTGGGCGGGAGATGTATATTCCCGCCGCCCGAAAAGATGAGGATGACCGCATCGTCTGCAGCAGCTGCAGC
>JAQUNY010000201.1 GCA_028717405.1 Eubacteriales bacterium | reverse complement strand
AAAAATCTGATATAATTACTGCAATATGAACAATTGGCTGATTAAAACAACAATAAAAAACCATACCAGAACAGAAGAAAAAAAAGTAAGGGCGGCTTATGGATATCTGGCGGGCATCGCCGGAATCATATGTAATGTTGCTCTTTTTATTGCGAAGTTCATCACAGGGACTATACTGAACAGCATATCTATAGTTGCAGATTCACTGAACAACATTTCTGATGCAGGATCTTCGGTAATAAGCATAATCGGGATCAGGCTTGCCGGGAAACCTGCAGACAGAAAGCATCCATTCGGACACGGAAGACTGGAATATATCACATCATTTGTTATTTCGTTTTTTATACTTGCAGCAGGAGCAGCTTTACTGCAAAGCTCGGTAAAGAGAATATTCAGCAGAGGAACGGTCGGTTACAGCAATATTTCACTGTTGATTCTTGCAGTCTCGGCCTTCATTAAATTATGGCTTTCAATATTCAATAAAAAAATAGGGAAGCTAATTGATTCTCAGATACTGAAAAGTACTGCCGCAGACGCGATGAATGATTTTTTCATTACCCTGGCCACAATTTTATCATTGCTGATAATAAAATTTGCAGGGATAAATATTGATGGATATATCGGAGCCGGAGTTTCAATATACATAATAATATCAGGGCTGCTGCTGATTAAAAAAGCATTGGAACCTCTTATCGGTGAAGGTGTTGACAAAAAAATCCTTGCTGAAATCACTGATAAGGTCAGAAGCTATGATAAAATCATCGGATGCCACGACCTGGTTATTCACAGCTATGGACCGTCAAAAAACATGGCATCAATTCATGTGGAAGTGCCAAATAACGCCGACATAGAAGAGATACACAGGATAGTAGATAATATAGAGAGGGATGTATATAAAGAGACCGGGATAGCGATGGTTATACATACTGATCCCGTGGCGGTGGAGAGCAGGGAACTCCTGGAGAAAAAAGCTGCTATTACGGCGTTTGTTAAAAAAATTGAACCAGAGGCAGAAATACATGATTTCCGATGTATAAGAAGGAGCAATTCAGACAATACTGGTATAATATTTGACCTTGTTGTGCCGTATAGTTACTGGGAAGATGAAAAAAGAAAGCTGGTTCAGAGTATAAAAAAGGAAACAGGCAGGCTTTATGCTGATTGTTTTTGCGACATATTTGTAGAAAACGGATTCGTATCTGATGAGTAATATACATATCATGTGATCAGGGGACAGAGAACATGTATGTTTTGTTATTTTTTGCGGCAGCATATATCTGTGGGTTTATTTTATTTTCAGGCAGCAGGCGCTCCATGCTCCGGGGCACCTATAGCGGAAGCGGAAAGGTGTCTGTGATCATTCCGGCGCGAAATGAAGAAAAAAACCTGCCTCATCTGCTTGAATCATTAAAAGAGCAATCCTATCAACCTTATGAGGTAATCGTGGTTGATGATTCCTCCACAGATGCCACAGTTGAAACTGCTTTGCGATATGATACCAAAGTCATAAAAAACAAAAATCTGCCTCAGGGATGGACAGGCAAGACCTGGGCTGTGTGGAATGGATATCTCAACTCAACAGGTGATATACTTCTTTTCATTGACGCCGATGTAAGACTCAGGCCGGGTGCGATGGAAGCATTATTAAAAGCGAGAGAGGACACCGGAGGCGTGATTTCTGTCGTTCCGTACCACATTATGGAAAGGGCTTATGAACAGCTTTCTCTTGTATCATATTTACTTGGAGTTTTTGCTTTTATTTCGCCATTTGAAATAAACAGAAATATAAAGCCGCTTTATGGCGCCTGTATAATGGCAGAAAGAGCAGAATACGAAAGGATCGGAGGACACGAAAGTATAAGGTCGGAAATACTTGATGATATCAATCTTGGCAAAAGGTTCTCAGGGAGTGGAATAAAAGTGTGTAATTATATCGGCAATGGGCTGGTTGCCTTCAGAATGTACCCTTACGGTCTGAAAAATGAATTGCAGGGCTTCAGTAAAGGAGCTTTAAACGCTTCGTGCGAGCTGAGCCCGACCACGACGGCGATTATCGGTATTTGGGTAGCGGGACTGGCGGCTGCAGGATTTGCCGCCCCGGCTCTTACGGCTTCGGGCAGCACTATGGCTGTACCTTTTGCGTTGGCTTATCTTGGATATGTAATTCAGATACTTTATTTTACCAGGCATACAGGAACGTATGGCATAATTATGCCGGCGCTTCATTTTTTGCCTTCTTTGTTTTTTATCTGTGTTCTCGGGAGCTCATTTTACCAGCTCCACTTTGTAGGGGCAGTCACATGGAAAGGCAGACAGGTCATTATACGCATTAAAGATGTATGCACGAAGAAGGGAAAGACCGGCTGAGAAGTCAGCTTATCCCAAGCCTCGTCTTGAATTCTTTAATTAAAGCAGGTAAAATTTGCATGACATCGCCTACTATGCCGAATGTCGCGATTTTGAATATAGGGGCTTCGGGGTTCTTGTTTATCGCAATGATAATGTCGGAGGAAGACATACCGGCAAGGTGCTGGACTGCGCCCGATATGCCGCAGGCAAAATATACCTTCGGCCCGACTGTTTTCCCTGTCTGGCCAACCTGATGGCTGTATTCGATCCATCCTGCGTCGACTGTGGCACGTGAAGCGCCGACTGCGCCGCCCAGAACATTGGCCAGCTCTTCGATGAGCCTGAAATTTTTTGCATCTCCGAGACCTCTCCCGCCTGAAACTATGATGTCTGCTTCAACAAGATTGACTTTTTCACATAAGGTAGTGACGGTTTGCAGAACCCTGGTCTTTATATCTGTGGGTACAGATATGTCAGGCTTTATTACTGTACTCTTTCTTAAAGGATCTTCTTCAAGGGGTTTCATGACTTTAGGCCTTACGGTAGACATCTGAGGCCTGTGCTCGGGGCATATGATCGTAGCCATCAGGTTGCCGCCGAAGGCAGGCCTGGTTTGCAGCAGTATTTTTTTTACGGGATCGACAGCGAGCCCGGTGCAATCTGCAGTCAGTCCGGTATCGAGTCTTGACGCGACTCTCGGAGCCAGTGAACGTCCGTATGTAGTAGCGCCCATGAGCACTATTTCGGGTTTGTATTTTTTTACAAGCCGGACAAATATGTCGGCATATGAATCGTCATTAAAATCCCTCAGAGACTCGTCTTCTACCGCATAAACGATGTCGGCTCCGTAAGCCGTAAGCTTCTTAATGCCTTCGTTTATGCCGGCCCCTAATATTACAGCTGCAAGATCTGTACCCAGGCTGTCAGCCAGGCTGCGGCCTGCACCCAGGAGCTCATAGGATACATTGGCCGGTATTCCGCTTTTTTGCTCGCAGAATACCCAGACTCCTTTGTAAGAGTCTTTGTCCGGAGTTCCGGAGGACTCATCTTTGCTTTTCTTATCTTCACTCAGCTCAATGGCATTAAATTTACATGAGGCGACGCATATACCGCACAAAGTGCAATTATCAAGTATAACTGCCTTGCGGTCCTGCATTTTTATAGCGTTAAAAGGGCATGCGGGAACACATAATCCGCAACCTTTGCATTTTTCGGTCAATATTTTTATTCCGGCCACTTTTTATCCTCCGTATGAGTCAATGTTAATAAACATATTTCAGTAAAATATATGTTACAGCAAAACATCTCAGCCACATTTTATAAATTGCATGGACATAAGTCTGTCTGCCAGTTTTGCAGCTTGTTCTTCGGGTAAACCTCCCAGTATTTCACTTTTCACGTCATGGACAGGTATAAACGTTTCCACGACGCGGGTAGGCGAGCCCTTAAGGCCGCAGAGGTTTTTATCTGCATTTATATCGTCGGCTGTCCAAACGCTTATGACTGCCTTTTTTGCTTTGATCATGCCCTTGAGTGAAGGGAGACGGGGCTCATTTATTTCTTTCACCACGGTTATCAGAGCCGGAAGCGCCGTTTCCACAACATCATAACCATCGTCGGTAAGCCT
>JAQUNY010000200.1 GCA_028717405.1 Eubacteriales bacterium | reverse complement strand
TGTCAGAGACCTCTTTGAGCAGGCCAAGAAAAATTCGCCATGCATTGTTTTTATAGACGAGATCGATGCAGTCGGCCGGCACAGAGGAGCGGGGCTTGGAGGAGGACATGACGAGAGAGAGCAGACTCTTAACCAGCTTCTCGTTGAAATGGATGGATTTGGCATCAATGAAGGTATAATTATTCTTGCGGCGACCAACAGGCCTGATATACTTGACCCGGCCCTTCTGAGACCGGGAAGGTTTGACAGGAGGGTCATGGTCGGACTTCCGGATATCAAAGGCAGAGAGCAGATACTTAATGTACATGCAAAAGGAAAGCCTCTTGATGATGAGGTCAAGTTGGGTGAAGTGGCAAAAAGCACACCGGGGTTCACCGGTGCTGATCTTGAAAACCTTCTTAATGAAGCGGCATTGCTGGCAGCGAGGGCCAACAAGAAAAAAATCACTGCCGATGAAATAAAAGAAGCTACTTTTAAGGTAATAATGGGACCCGAAAAAAAGAGCAGGGTAATGAGCGAAAAAGAGAAAAAGCTGACAGCGTACCATGAGGCAGGGCATGCGATAGCCATAAAGACGGTTTCTACTACAGATAAAGTTGACAGAATTTCAATTATACCGTCGGGAAGAGGCGGAGGGTATACGTCCTTTAAGCCTGATGAAGATAAAAACTACCTGACAAAATCGCAGCTCCTCGAAGCAATAGTCATATCTCTCGGGGGAAGGGCGGCAGAGGATCTCGTAATCGGAGAAATAAGCACAGGAGCTTATGCCGACCTCAAACAGGCCAACAGTGTGGCAAGGAGTATGATAACCAAATACGGGATGAGTGACGGCCTCGGTAACCTCATATTTGAGAACGAGATTGACGAAATATTCATAGGAAGAGATTTCGGCCATACCCGCAATTACAGTGAGGAGATTGCTGCACAAATTGACCAGGAAGTAAAGAAAATACTTGATGTTGCATATGAAAAGACTAAGAAGCTTCTTGCCGAAAATATCAACAGGCTCCATTTGATAGCTAAAGCCCTTCTGGAGAAAGAAAAGATCGAAGGTCCGGAGTTTGAAGAAATTTTTGCCAGTGCGGGGGCAAATTGAATAAAAAGGACACGGAAAATAAAATGACAAACAGATTTTTTACATCCGAATCGGTAACCGAAGGCCATCCTGACAAGATGTGCGACCAGATTTCCGATTCTATACTTGACGCTATATTTGTTAATGACCCGAAGGCCAGGGTGGCTTGTGAGACAGCCGTTACAACCGGGATGGTGCTTGTTATCGGAGAAATCACAACAGACTGCTATGTCGACATCCCGAAGGTAGTCAGGCAGACTGTTGACAATATTGGCTATAATAGTTCAAAATATGGATTTGACAGTGAGACCTGTGCGGTCATCACATCTATAAAGGAACAATCGCCTGATATAGCAATGGGCGTAGACAAGGCTTACGAGATCAGGCAGGGCACAGATGCCGCAGATGAGATAGGATGTGTCGGAGCAGGCGATCAGGGAATGATGTTCGGATATGCCTGTGATGAGACGCCGGAGCTAATGCCCATGCCGATTTCACTGGCTCATGCGCTTACCCGCAGGCTGAGTGAGGTAAGGAGGAAGAAAATCATACCCTATCTCAGACCTGACGGCAAATCGCAGGTAACAGTAGAATATCTTAATGACAAGCCTGTCAGGATAGATGCTGTCGTTGTGTCTGCCCAGCATGATCCTGATATCGAAATGGATGTTATCAGAAAAGATATCACCGAGCATGTTATCCGGGCAGCAGTGCCAGGGGAAATGATTGATGCTGACACCAAAATTTTTGTTAATCCTACCGGAAGATTTGTACTCGGGGGTCCTCATGGCGATTCAGGGCTTACCGGCAGAAAAATTATCACTGATACATATGGCGGATATGCAAGGCATGGAGGCGGCGCTTTTTCCGGGAAAGATCCCACAAAGGTTGACAGATCAGCATCATATGCGGCAAGATATATTGCTAAAAACATTGTGGCAGCAGGGATTGCGTCAAGGTGCGAGATCCAGGTGGCTTATGCCATAGGAGTTGCCAGACCCGTTTCAATTTCGGCAGATACCTTTGGTACAGGCAGGATAGAGGATGAAGAAATTGTGAAACTTATCCTGAGGCATTTCGACTTGAGACCGGCGGCAATTATTAAGAAGCTTGACCTGAGAAGGCCAATTTATGCAAAAACCGCCGCATATGGCCATTTTGGCAGGACGGATGCTGAATTCACCTGGGAGAAGACTGATATGGCCGAAGTCCTGAGAAAGGAAGCAGGTCTTGGCTGACAGGTTTTGTGTTGGCGACAGGGTGGAGCTCAGGAAACAACATCCATGCGGAAGCAGGCAATGGGAGATATTAAGGACGGGCGCCGATTTTAGAATAAGGTGCCTGGGCTGTTCCAGGACTGTCATGACCACAAGGGCAGATTTTGAAAAAAGTGTGAAAAAGATACTTGGCGGGGATATGCCGAAGATGCTGTGATGGCAGCAGGTGCCTGATAAAAACGCTGCACAGATAGCCCGTGCAGACATCCCGTTGAATATTTTACTTTACTAATGGCCATATTTTATGTATCATGTAAGGTAAATTTTGTTTATGGTATGTATTAAAATTAAAAAAATAAATTATCAATAAGGAGATGTTCAATTATGGCAAAAATGAATTTCGGCGGCGTGGTCGAAGATATCGTGACCCGTGAGGAATTTACAATAAAGAAGGCGCACGAAGTGCTGAAGGATGAAGTGATTGTTGTACTCGGATATGGTGTACAAGGCCCGGCTCAGGCATTAAACCTTAAGGACAACGGATTCAGGGTCATTATCGGTCAGGCAAAACGATTTGAAAAGGATTGGAACAGGGCTGTTGAGGATGGATGGGTACCCGGAGAGACACTTTTCGAAATAGATGAGGCAGTGAAAAAAGGCACCATCATCATGATGCTGGTAAGCGATGCCGCACAGATGCAGATATGGCCTTCTATTAAAAACCTTATGAAGAAAGGCGACACACTTTATTTCTCGCACGGATTTTCAATAGTTTACAAGGAACAGACAAGTATTGTGCCGCCATCGTATATTGATGTAATGATGGTTGCACCCAAGGGATCGGGGACTTCTGTCCGCAGAAACTTCCTTTCGGGTACGGGAATAAACTCCAGCTATGCGGTATATCAGGACTATACCGGCAAGGCAGTTGACAAATGCCTTGCAATAGGCATTGGCGTTGGTTCAGGTTACCTTTTCCCGACGACTTTTGAGAAAGAGGTATACAGTGACCTCACAGGGGAAAGGGGAGTACTGATGGGCGCTCTCGCAGGAATCATGGAAGCCCAGTATGATGTGCTGAGGGAAAACGGACACAGCCCGAGCGAAGCCTTCAATGAATCGGTAGAGGAACTTACACAGAGCCTGATCAGGCTTGTGGATGAAAACGGAATGGACTGGATGTACTCAAACTGCTCTGCAACTGCCCAGAGGGGGGCTCTTGACTGGAGACCGAAATTCAAGAAAAACGCGCTTCCGTTATTCAAGGAATTATACAAGAGCGTTAAGGATGGAGAAGAGACCAGAAGGGTTATCTCAGCCTGCGGAAAACCTGATTACCAGGTAGGACTTAATGCTGAACTTGCAGAAATGAGAAATTCGGAAATGTGGAAGGCCGGTGCAAAGGTCAGGGAGCTTAGGCCCCATGAAGCTGTGAAGGCTGTTGGGGAAGCAACAAAGGGTATCCGCGGCAGATCGGGATCATGATTGCAGCAAAGAAATTTCTGGGGAAGATGGAACGGACAGAAATATTGTTTGACAAAGTGAACCGGATGAAGTACAATAAAATTTAACTTTTTTATTTGAACGATATGGTCATAACGATATGGTCATACAGTACTTTGATTAGTTTGGCTGATCAGAGGCCTGTTACGTACTACACAGAGGTGTGGCCGTAATGATAACTG
>JAQUNY010000199.1 GCA_028717405.1 Eubacteriales bacterium | reverse complement strand
GCGGGCGCATACTGGCGCGGCAATGAAAAGAACAAAATGCTGCAAAGGATATATGGGACGTCTTTCGCCAAAAAGAGCAAGCTTGATGAATATCTTTTTCGGATAGAAGAAGCAAAAAAACGCGACCACAGAAAGCTGGGCAAGGAACTTGACCTTTTCACCATTATGGACGAAGGGCCAGGATTCCCGTTTTTCCTCCCCAAAGGAATGACTCTGAGAAACATCCTGGAGGATTACTGGCGCGAGGAGCACAGGGAAAACGGTTATAAGGAGATAAAGACCCCGATCATATTGAGTGAGGAATTGTGGCATCGTTCGGGGCACTGGGACCATTACAGAGAAAATATGTATTTCACAAAAATCGACGAGGCGGATTATGCGATAAAGCCCATGAACTGCCCCGGAGGCATGCTTGCGTTTAAACGCAGGCTCTACTCCTACAGGGATCTCCCGGAAAAACTTGCTGAACTCGGACTTGTTCACCGCCACGAGATGTCAGGAGTCCTTCACGGGCTCATGCGTGTGAGATGCTTTACTCAGGATGACGCACACATATTTATGACTCCCGGGCAGATCAAAGATGAGGTGGCGGATGTATTAAGCCTTATTGAAGAATTCTACACGGTTTTCGGTTTCAAATATAAAGTTGAGCTGTCAACCAAACCCGAGAACTCAATGGGGAGCGACGAGGACTGGGAAAGAGCTACCCGGGCGCTCAGTGAAGCGTTGGATTCGCGGGGCATGAATTATAAGATCAATGAGGGCGACGGGGCATTTTATGGCCCGAAGATCGATTTTCATCTGGAGGATTCCATTGGGCGGACCTGGCAATGCGGCACAGTCCAGCTTGATTTCCAGATGCCGGAAAGATTCGACCTTGGCTATATCGCGCCTGATGGAAGCAGACAAAGACCTGTAATGATACACAGAGTCATTTTCGGCAGCATAGAAAGATTTATAGCTATCCTCACCGAACACTACGCCGGAGTCTTCCCCGTGTGGCTTGCACCGGTCCAGGTAAAGATCCTTCCTATTGCTGAAGCACATTCCGAATATGCAGATAAAGTCAGAAAGGCGCTTGAGATAAAAGGGATCCGCCTTGAAACTGATTCGCGAAATGAAAAGATCGGATATCGCATACGCGAAGCACAGATGGAAAAAGTCCCCTATATGCTGATCATTGGCGACAAGGAAGCAGAAAGTGGAGCGGTTTCCGTAAGATCACGCAGTGAAGGAGACCTTGGTGTGATGGCAGCGGAGGATTTTGCCGCTAAGGTACTGGAAGAAACGGCGAAGAAAATTTAGTACATTTAGTACATCAGTTATCGTGCCGGGCATTCAAAAAAATGCTTGACACAACTGAAAAGGCCGTGCTATCATTTAGAGGATAATAAAGCAGAAGGAATCCACTTCTCACCTTCGGGGGATAATACCGCCGGGGTCAATAGATGACATTACATGCCCGGACGCCTGCGCCTTATAAAAGATGCGGTTGCGGCAAGGGATACAGGAGATACAGAGAATGTAAAGTCAAGGCGGTGGATTGTTATCTGTCCATCCGCCTTTTTTGTGTTTTGCGAAGAAGGCCGGAAACCGGTGAAATATCGGCAGACCATGCCGGATAAAAAAATGGGGGTGTGTGCGTATCAATAAAAAGAGCGAGATACTGATAAACGAGGAGATCAGGGACAAGACTGTCAGAGTCATTGATGCCAGGAACGAGATGATTGGTATATTGCCTCTCAAAGAGGCTCAGAGTATGGCTAACGCCAGCAATCTTGACCTTGTAAGGATCGCTCCTCAGGCTGATCCGCCTGTTTGCAGGATAATGGATTACGGCAAATATTTGTTTGATCTCGCAAAGAAGGAAAAAGAAGCGAGAAAAAACCAGAAAGTTGTCAGTATTAAGGAAGTAAGGCTCTCGCCATCTATTGAGGAGCATGACTTCAACGTAAAAATGAAAAGTGCGCTGAAGTTCCTGCAGGATGGGGACAAGGTCAAGGTCAGCATCCGTTTCAGGGGCAGGGAAATGAATTATACCTCCGCCGGACAGCAGGTGATGCATAAATTCGCGGAAGCACTTCAGGAATTCGGGACTGTTGACAGGATGCCAAGACTTGAAGGACGTAACATGATCATGTTCCTTACGGCAAAGCAGCAACCTGTTTCCCAGGCTAAAAAACAAACACAGTCAGACAGTAAAACATAATACAGCAAGGAGGTCGGAAAAATGCCAAAGGTAAAGACTCATAGTGCGTCAAAAAAAAGATTCAGGCTGACAGCCAGTGGCAAGGTCAAGATGGGACATGCTTTCAGAAGCCACAGGCTTGTATCTAAGTCAAAAAGAGCCAGAAAAAACCATAAAAACAATACCTATGCTTCAACGGCAAATGCAACAATAATAAAGTCGATGATACCATATAAGTAAAGAAGGAGGGGATTTACGATGTCAAGGGTAAAAGGCGGCCCAAAGACCAGGATAAGGCGTAAAAAGATATTGAAACTGGCAAAAGGATATTTCGGAGCCAAGAGCAAACTGTACAGAATAGCAAACCAGGCGGTCATGAAATCGCTTGTTTACGCATACAGAGACAGGAAAGCAAGAAAAAGGGATTTCAGAAGGCTCTGGATAACCAGAATAAATGCCGCGGCAAGGATAAACGGGCTTTCATACAGCAGATTTATGAATGGGTTGAAAAAAGCTGAAATTCGTCTCAACAGAAAGATGCTTGCCGAAATGGCTGTAAATGATGCGACAGGATTTGCAGTACTGGCTGAAAGAGTAAAAGCAACCCAATAATCGATTACTACATTTGAATGAATACTTAATCGGATAATTAAATGGATATTATCACAAGTACAAAAAATCCGGTAATAAGAGCGGCGGCAGAACTTAAGCACAAGAAATTGCGCGAGTCGGCCGGCGCTTTTCTTATTGAAGGCATAAAGATGACCGAAGAAGCATTAAAGGCTGGCGCCCGTGTAAAAACGCTCTTCATAAGCGAAAAGGCATTTAAAGCCGGAGCGGGATTGCCGCCTTCTCTCCGGAGCCTGGAAAACCACAGGGATTGCCGGATTTACATTATTTCAGAGAATGTGCTCTCACGAATAACCGACACAGAAACACCCCAGGGTATGGCGGCTGTAGTTGAGACCGGAGCAGGCGGTATGCTTCTGCATCCTGAGGAGCAGGGATCTCTCCGATCAAAACATGATGACGGGATCGGCATTTTTCTCGAAGCCCTGCAAGACCCGGGGAATGTAGGTACCATAATAAGAACTGCTGATGCTGCAGGTGTATGTTGTGTTTATCTTGATGAAGCGTGCGCGGATCTTTTTAATCCTAAAACATTACGTTCTTCCATGGGCTCGGTATTTCATGTGCCATGCGGAAGAGTCACAGGAAAAACTGTAGTAGCGGAAATCAAAGAAAACGGGTCAAAGGTCATTGCGGCGACACCATATGGAGATTCAGCATACTATGATACAGATATGACAGGCAGTTTCCTGCTTATGATAGGAAACGAATCTGCAGGCCTCAGCACAGCATCTGTAGATATGGCTGACGTCACCATAAGGATACCCATGCCGGGGCAGGCTGAATCTCTCAACGCTTCTGCAGCCGCAGCCGTAATACTTTTTGAGGCTGTCAGGCAGAGGCAGGAAAGGAAGTCAGGTGCATCATGAATGATTTTAAACTGACAGTTGTCATGCCCGCCTATAACGAAGGCTCAGGGATACGAAGCGGAGTCCTGAGGACTGCCGGTGTCCTGGACAAAGCGTGGATAAAACATGATTTCATACTTTTGGACGACGGTTCCAAAGACCATACATGGGCCGAAATCGAAAAGCTGACGCTTGAGTCCGGCAATATTAAGGGAATAAGACTCAGCCGCAATTTCGGCAAGGAAAGCGCAATATGTGCAGGGCTTGCGGAAGCCTGCGGCGATTGCTGTGTTGTAATCGACGCCGACATGCAGCATCCTCCCGAGTATATACCGGAGATGG
>JAQUNY010000198.1 GCA_028717405.1 Eubacteriales bacterium | reverse complement strand
ACCTTTGGAGCATCTCCTATAACAGACATGACCACACCGCTATGGTAGAAATAGTCTTTCCCTTTTATGACCGTGCTTAGGCAATTACCACATTGCTTCAAATAGCTTCCGAAGAATTTCGTCCCATCCACAGCTGCAACAGTATACCCGTCGATCGTTCCATTATCAAACGCCTTGTTGCCGATTGCTTTACTAATAATGTGCCGGTTCATCTTACCAAGGCAGTTCAAATCAGTCACTTTCAACGTATCTCTTATCGCATCTATCATCGGTAGTTTGGTCCCAGTTGGAAACAATCTGGCAAATTCGTTTTCTTTAAGCATGCAATTGAGTTCATTGAAGCTCTTTATTCTGAGCAGAAAGCCGAATAGGACAGTTAGTATCACTTGCCCGGAGCGATATGTCGGATTGATTCTGCTATCTTTCATCTTGCATAAAGATCTATCGATGCAGTAGACGTTCTTTATATAATTCATTAATTTCTTGAAATAGTTTCTTCGCATTTCTCCCTCATTTCCTGTTGTATTCTAACAGAAGGTTTGAGGAAGAAGAAGTCCGAATTTGATACACGCATGAAAATACTGCAGAAGCGCTTAAAATCTGGCGTTTGACAAGATAGAGGCTAAACCAGGTAGTCTATCAGGCAACTTGCTAATATAAATGCTCCAATTATAGCCCCATTTTCTGCTGCTATACAAGCATCTTTATACGCTACAAATAAACTCTTTTTCAGCCTGTCAATACTTTCATCCATGAGATTTCCTGTTATATCGCGATATTTTTTTAATCTACATTGTGCTTGGTTTTATCGGCCTTAATCCTCTTCTGTAAAAAAATCTTCTTCTCGATATTTATTCACCCATGTTTTAAACTTCATCCAGCAACCGTCCTAATTTGAGTACCATCAACTCTTGCTCCAAATGGTACAGCTTTTCCCGGACCATACCCGTGGCTTTGTAGTGATCCTGCTGGTGAAGGAATGTTGCAGACTCAAGTGCAGCCAGCCTGGCTTTCTGCTCCTCAATCATCCGCTCAACCTTCTCCCTGCGCCGGGTAATCCGTTGTTTAAGCTTGCGATCCTGGGTATCCATATTACACCTTGCTTCTGCTATCTTCCAGCTCTCTTAGTTTATCTATAGTTATTAAATAATCTCTTTCAACTTCACTAAGCGTTCTTTCCTGATATTTTTTGTATTCATCAGTTACTTTATCTATTGCCTTTATATGTGATATTTTCCCGCTGCCAATAAGCAGCTTCTCCCCACTCATAGTAAGAATACCGTCGAGGTGCTTGCTCCAGTCTTCCATTGTCATGGGACTCTCCCTTTCGGCTTGACGTTCTGCAAAATCAAGGTATCCGGAAACGATCTGTCCCATTGCCCGAAGTTCCTTTTCATCCAAATAGTTTTTAGCAATAACCGCATCCTTTAAATGAGGCTTATTACTTGTAAAAGATTTGAGACCCATGAATTTCTTTTCGGCATCTGCCCTATTATATATCACTTCAGCGGCAGTCTGACCTGATACAGCATAATGAATTTTATTCTGCACTTTCTTAAAAAACATAATGGAAACCTCTGCTTTTGGATCATAATCAACACTTGTTGCATATATATCCAAGACTTGTCTATAAAAGACTTTCTCGGAAGCACGTATATCTCTGATTCTTTCAAGTAATTCTTTAAAATAGCCACCTCCGCCAAGGTTCTTCAGGCGTTCATCATCCATTGTAAAGCCTTTACGAATATATTCATTTAGTCTCTTTGTTGCCCATTGCCGGAATTGGGTGCCACGGACAGATTTTACCCGATAGCCAATGGAAATGATTACATCCAAATTATAATGTAAGGTATGATAGCTTTTCCCATCTTCAGCAGTTGTCAAGTAATCCTTGACAACTGAATTCTTATTAAGTTCGCCTTCTTTAAAACAATTGTTAATATGAAGACTTACATTTTGCTTTGTTGTATTAAACAATGTTGCCATTTGATTTTGTGTAAGCCAAACAGTTTCATCCTCAAAACGAACATACACTGATATTGATTCATCTTCAGTTTTATATATAACAATCTTATTTTCCAAATTATTACCTCCTGGGAATTTTCTTATTCCTACAATAGTTTATACCTGATATTCGACATTATTATGAGCTTTGCTTCTATATTATGAAAGTACTTGCCCATTGAGCCTTTTAGCCTCTGCCATTATATTACATCATCATTTTCTTTCCTGCTACAGTTATTGCTATAATATTTCCCATCTGGTATATATTGCCACGCCTCATTGTAGACTTTCCCCACTCCCCTTTTGCATAGTCAGTATTAAATTTCAACTCTAAATATCCAGTATCAAAAATCAAAATCCAAAGTACTGTAAAAATCACTTGACCGGAACAATAAGTAGGATTGATTCAGCTATCTTTCATTTTATATAAATATCGTTCCATATTATAAACATTCTTAATGTAATTCACTAACTTCTTGAAATAATTCTTACGCATTTATCCCTCACTTCCTGTCAAATTCTAACAGAAGGTTTGAGGGAGGAAAAGCCCGAATTTGGTATATGTATCAGAATACTGTAAAAGAACGTGAAATAAAGCATTTGAGAAAATAAAAGCTAAACCGTTGGGTACCTATATATAAAATAATATTAGATGCCGGTTCCCTGCAGTTCTGATATTAGTCCAGAATTTCCGGTAGTGTAAAACGATAATTGGCCAAACAGCTCACATCATAATCAGAGCATCGCATACCGCGCCATTAGGTATCTTTATTTTTCTACTCCTAAGCCAATCTGCGGCGACTGCTTTGAATAACGCTACAAAAACATGAAAACCGTTTCGCTCAGTCGCTTCTTTGAGATGCTTTGGAAACAGTTTCATGTAGCCGTCCAAGTATTTCTTGACTTCTTCCGAGTAAAACGGTAGAAAGTCAGCAAAGATCGTTTTCACCGAGGCGAGGAACAAATCATATTGTTCTTTTGTGAACACCGGAATGGCACAAACGGCCTTGCCCAACTCATCTTTTGCAAGATACCCATTCGCAATAAGTCTTGCGGCAGTTTCTTTTTGTGCCTCTGACAATCCATGCCCTTGGAGAACGTTTTGACAGATATCGATTTCATGATCAAACATCATCTTTCGGTAAGCAAAGGGCGCAAAATGATATGAATAATGCGCAAGTTTGCTGTTTTCAAAATTATTCATGGATTTTTCCATGCTGATACCCACATTGCCGCCACACGAACCATCATTATAAAACCCGGTATACTCCCATCGTCCACCGTCGTATCGTGTTTCAAATCGTTTGTATTCGGTAGGTCTGTAATCTGGCACGAATTTATCCAGCAGCATGACCGATAGCAGACATTGGAACTCACCTATACTACGATTTGAAATTTGCAGGCCTGATGATAACATTTCATCGGCAAGTTGGAGTGATAACCGATAAAAATCTTCAGATACAGCAGCAGCAAAATCACCGGAATGGGCAGGGGCATATGCGTTTATTTCCTTATCAAAAATTAGGAAATTTGCCTGTACCGTTTTCTTAGTCGGTTGGATTACCGCTTCCCGTTTAACAAGATTATCAATTCTATCCTCAATATAAAAGGCGGGTACACCGGTAAGTGAAGATAGTTCTTCTACTGTTTTAGGTTCGCGGTATGAATACCACAAGATGTTTTGTGATAGCGCATCATCGATATATTGCCATGGAAATGGCCTGTCTTCGCCATTATAGTTGCCTTCTCCGTGAATGCGGATTTTTAATTGCGCAGGCTTTAATGCTGTTTCGTTCATTTGATTGCACCTCTCTTTTAGTTTAGTTCGAGCCAGCGAAAGACGATATGTAACCGTACCCTCCGGCAAACCTAGTGATTGGGAGATGGCTTTACAGGATAAATTGTCATAATAGTGCATCACAATAATATCCCGGTAGACAGCGGACATTTGAGCAATACTGCGGCGCAAATTTTGATATTCCTCATCGGTTTCAAAATTATAATCATCTT
>JAQUNY010000197.1 GCA_028717405.1 Eubacteriales bacterium | reverse complement strand
AGCGCGCTGATGGATTATGGCAGGATGAAGCTGTTGTATGGCGAAATGTTGAGCGGGACTGTCGGACACACGCATTTTCATAAAACATATGTTCAGTATGTGGCTGAGGAGGGCGCTGCGGCACAGGCGCTTCCGGTCGAAATGACTACACAGATGCAGGAGCTTGTTGTTAATGTTTCGTGTGATGCGCCCAATAGCAGGGTTTCGGTTACATCGGGGCTCAGCCCGGTTAAATGGGTGTTGACGGATAAGGCTGTGGCGAAGGGCAGGGTTTATCAGCTGAAGATCTC
The DNA here is from genome assembly GCA_028717405.1 of Eubacteriales bacterium. Lineage (GTDB taxonomy): Bacteria > Bacillota > Clostridia > JAQUNY01 > JAQUNY01 > JAQUNY01. The sequence goes on along the minus strand of JAQUNY010000197.1, from coordinate 3,732 downwards.
TCTGGCGCCGGAAACAGTCAATCACATTGGGATATTTTTTGAGGAGAACATTGGCGGGTCGTGGAATTATATTGATTTTAAGCGATATACGATAAGCCAGGTCAGTGGGGGCGAAACGGCTGCAGGGAGTGGGGCTTCGGATGTGGGAGGCGGCGCAGCGGCGGGGGCGACGCAACAGACGGGGCAGGCGATTACTGCGGGTGGGATGGTTTCGCCTTCAACGCCGGGTGTTGCGACTCCGACGGTGACTGTTGCTCCAACGGTGGCACCGACGGTTACGCCACAGCAGCCTTCTACACCGACGGCGGAACCGACGGAGGAAATAATGGCGCGGCTGGCGGGGACATATGTGTGGGAGCCGACATCGGTTATTGCTGATGGGAAGATTGAAGTAAGGGAAAACACTATGTCGGTTAGTGTATTAAAGAGAGATGGCACATTTGTGAATGCGGCTATATCGATAGGGCAGGGTGAGGGCGGGAGAGATGAAATAATTACTTCCACTTCAAGGGACTGGTTCCTTAAGGATGGCTACATGTTCACGAGAACAAGCGCGGGGGGATATGCTGTGTATGAGATATCAGGGACATCTCTGATAAGAAGGTACAGTTCTGTCCCCAGGGAAATAATCTATGGAACCAAAGTCGAGGATCTGCCCGAGAAAAATATATGCCAGTGGGATGGCAACATTATTTATAAGAGGGTGTCGGACAACGAGGACACCAGCTACGAATATTTCCAGAGCCTGATTAAATAGAAACAAAGGCGAGACGGGGGGAGAGGGCAAGACAGGGCAACAGCAAGACAGGGGACGTAAGACAGGGGACGGTTCTATGTCTTAATGAGACAGGGGACGGTTCTGTGTCTTATCCGCCGCATATCTGACCTTGCCAGTGCGAGAGATCTCCATTTTCTGTGCTGTTAACTGTTTACCTTTCCTGGGAGCGAACGCCAGGACACACGAAGAGCAAGACACAGAACCGTCCCCTGTCGCAGGTTCTGCGCAGCGTAGGACACAGAACCGTCCCCTGTCTTGTGCCCGGGTGCCAGGACACACGAAGAGCAAGACACAGAACCGTCCCCTGTCCCACCACCCTGTTCCATGGCCGGAGACGCAAGACACAGAACCGTCCCCTGTCTTGCCCTGTCATACCTGTAGTCAAAATAGGGCAAGGGGTGGTATAATGGGGAAAAGCCGCACAGGCAGGTACATATGTCGGCGGCGGCAGGAGGAATGATTTAAGATGGTCAGGACAAGGTTTGCACCAAGCCCGACAGGTTATATGCATATTGGAAACCTTAGGACAGCGTTATATGAGTATCTCATCGCCAGGAGGCACAAAGGCTCTTTCATACTTAGAATAGAAGACACGGACCAGAACCGCCAGGTTGAGGGGACCGTGGATGTTATTTATAACACGCTGAAGACAGCGGGGCTGAAGCACGACGAGGGCCCCGACATGGGCGGCACATTCGGCCCGTATGTGCAAAGCATGCGCAAGGACATATATTTTAAGTATGCGAAAATGCTGGTGGATTCCGGCGCCGCATATTATTGTTTTTGTTCAAAAGAGCGGCTGGCCGCTTTGAAGGAGGGCCACGCTGAAAGACATGACATCGATACGGTGCCCGGTGACACAACATTCCATCAGACAGCACCCGGCGGCACAATTCCAGGTCAAACAGCGGCCGAGACTGGCGGCGACACCGCGAGCGAATCTGTTAATCCATTTATGTATGACCGCCATTGCAGGAACCTGACCCCGACGGAAACAGAGTCAAAGCTCAAAGCCGGCATGCCCTTCGTCATCCGTCAGAAAATGCCCTTATCTGGCTCAACCACATTCACCGACAGAGTATATGGCGAAATTACAGTCGACAACAGCGAGCTGGACGACCAGATCCTTATCAAATCCGACGGCTTCCCTACATACAATTTTGCCAATGTGGTGGACGACCACCTGATGCAGATAACGCACGTAGTCAGAGGAAATGAATATATTTCGTCGACGCCGAAATACACACTGCTTTACAAGGCTTTCGGCTGGCAGGAGCCTGAATATGTGCATGTTCCTCTGATCCTTGACAAATCGGGGCGCAAACTCAGCAAGCGCCTGGGCGATCCTTCTTTTGAGGATTTGCTGGAGGCCGGGTATCTGCCTCAGGCGATAGTCAATTATGTTGTGCTGCTTGGTTGGAGCCCTAAGGAAAACAGGGAGCTGTTCTCGCTTGTAGATCTGGAAGAGGTTTTCGACATCGGCGGCATCAACAAATCTCCCTCGGTTTTCGATATAAATAAGCTTAAATGGATGAATGCAGAGTATATCAGGATGATGGACAGCGAGGCTTTCTATGCTGCCGTGATGCCTTATCTTGAAGGAGCAGTGGCTGCGCCTGGCATTGATATGCGCAAAGTCACGAAGCTGCTGCAGCCGAGGACTGAAGTGCTCTCAGAGGTGAACAGGGACCTTGGTTTTCTGGATGAGCTTCCGGATTATAGCCTTGAGCTTTATGAAAATAAGAAAAGCAAGTCCACACCGGAAAGCTCGCTGAAGATTTTGGAGGCCTGTTATGAGGTGCTGGGGAACATAGGCGCAGGTGATGGCGCAGGTGATGGCGCAGCGGCAGCCGAAGATGTCAGCACAGAAGAGAAGGGCAGCGCAAATATAGGCGGCAAAGCTACAGCAGCCGCAGTAGCCGCCGTAGACACAGCAGCCGCAAACATAGGCACAGCAGCAGCCGCCGTAGACACAGCAGCCGCAAACGAAGGCACAGCCGCAGCAGCAGCTGAAGCCGCAGCCGTCGCCGCATGGAATGATGATGTGCTCAAAGAAGCAATGACAAGGCTGGCAGAAAGACTCGGCATCAATAACCGCCAGCTTTTCTGGCCACTCAGGATCGCCATGTCGGGGAGGGTGGTAACTCCGGGCGGAGCGACCGAGATCGCCGACATCATCGGAAGGGAAGAAACATTGAGGAGGATCCGCATCGGGATCATCATGCTGCAATCAGCCTTAAGCAGCCCAAATGCAGGGTCAGGCACAGCAAACGGAGCATCCACAGCAAACGTAGCATCCACAGCAAACGGAGCATCCACAGCAAACGGAGCATCCACAGCAAACGGAGCATCCACAGCAAACGGAGCATCCACATTAAAAGGAGGTGGGGCGGAATGAGTCCCAGACATTTCATTCAGGATATTGTCGACACGGATAACAAGACCGGTTTATATGGTGGCAGGGTTCAAACCAGGTTTCCGCCCGAGCCCAACGGATACCTTCACATAGGCCATTCCAAGGCCATATGCCTTGATTTCGGAATAGCGGCCGAGTACGGAGGTAAGTGTAATCTGCGCTTTGACGACACTAACCCAAGCAAAGAGGACACGGAGTATGTCGACTCAATTATGGAGGACATCAGGTGGCTTGGCTTCGACTGGGAGGACCGCCTGTATTATGCGTCGGATTATTTCGACAAATTGTATGAATATGCAGTCAGGCTCATTGAGCTGGGTAAAGCTTTTGTATGCGATCAGAGCGCGGTCGAAATAAAGAACCACAGGGGCACGCTGACCGCACCGGGTGTGAACAGCCCCTTCAGGGACAGGAGCATCGCGGAGAACCTCAAACTGTTCAAGGGCATGAAGGACGGGCTTTACCCCGATGGTTCGAGGGTGCTGCGCGCCAAAATCGACATGGCCTCCCCGAACATGAATATGCGGGACCCGGTGAT
>JAQUNY010000196.1 GCA_028717405.1 Eubacteriales bacterium | reverse complement strand
ATAAGACTCAGCCGCAATTTCGGCAAGGAAAGCGCAATATGTGCAGGGCTTGCGGAAGCCTGCGGCGATTGCTGTGTTGTAATCGACGCCGACATGCAGCATCCTCCCGAGTATATACCGGAGATGGTGGAGAAATGGAAAAATGAAGGCTGTATGGTAGTTGAAGGTGTTAAGACTGCCAGAGGCCGTGAAAATATTTTTAAGAAAATATCTGCACTGTTATTCTATAGAACTCTGAACGCCTTCTGCGGGATCGACCTGCGAAATGCATCAGATTTCAGGCTCCTTGACCGTAAAGCGATTGACGCCTGGAAAGCCATGCCCGAGAGAGAGACTTTTTTCAGGGCGATGTCGACATGGATAGGTTATAAAAGGGGAACCGTCAGCATAGATATTGAAGAAAGAAAAAGCGGTGTGACCAGGTGGTCGCGTTCAAGACTGATGCGACTTGCAGTCAGCGCAATAACATCATTTTCTTCAATCCCTCTATATATAGTCACTGTAATGGGTTTTATTTTTCTGGTTCTTGCCATGGCACTCGGAATACAGACGATCGTTAAAAAATTTACAGGCGCTTCGGTTGAGGGATTTACAACTGTTATTCTGCTGCTGCTCATTATCGGAAGTATTCTGATGATAAGCCTCGGGATCATAGGCATATACATAGCAAGGATATATGATGAGGTTAAGCATCGCCCCAGATATCTCATAGAAAAGATTGAAGGCGGCGGGAAGGATTAATTGACAGGATATGGAATGGCTGAACCGGATCGGATATATTTTTTCAATTGTATTGTGTGCTGTTCTTCCCTTAGCGTTACTATATAGAAAAAAGAAAGGCAAGGCAGGGCTTCCTGGTAATTCGGCAGCCTGTTCCACCGGATTCCTGCAGAAAATAAGCTTTATCAGGAGTAAAACTTCCGTCAGATATCTGGTTGCTGTTTTGATGCTGGCAGGGATCGCAGTCAGAGTGTGGAAATTTGGCCTGGTCCCGGCGGGCTTTAATCAAGACGGTGCAATGGGGGCGGTCGATGCTCTCGCCCTTGCAGAATATGGGACGGACCGTTTCGGGATGTGGCTCCCTGCGCATTTTACCGCATGGGGATATGGCCAGATGAGTGTGCTCCTGTCATATCTTACCGTACCTTTCATATGGATATTTGGCCTTAGCAGGATAACGGCGCGTCTGCCCATACTTATCATCAGTATTCTGGGGATGTGGGTCGTTTACAGATTATGCAGGCTTTTTTTCGGCGAAGGCGCTGCCGTTACTGCGCTCGCTTTTTGTGCGATTTCGCCGTGGCATATTATGCAAAGCCGCTGGGCGATCGACTGCAATATGCTGCCTCATTTCTTCCTCTTTTCAGTATATTTTATGTGTCTGTCAGCTGAACGCAGAAGGACCAAATCAGCAGAAGGAGGGAAAGAACTGCAGCAAGTGAAAGGACCGAAGCAACAAAATAAAAGCCTTGCCTGTCTTTGCCTGTCAATGGCATTATTCGGGCTTACAATGTACACATATGGGATTGCCTGGTTTGCCGTCCCTCTTTTTCTGGCAGCAGCGGCTGTATATTTTGTTTGCAGGCGCATTTTCTCAATAAAGGCTCTTCTTGTCCCTGCAGCGGTTTTTCTGCTGGTAGCCTGGCCGGCAGCCGCGGTCGCTGTTATCAATATGTTTGAACTGAAAGGCATTTCGCTGCCCTTCGTTACAATACCCTATTTTCCGGAGACAACGAGGACCTCAGATATATTGTTTTTCGGCGGCGACGTCACACACGGGCTTCTTTCAAACCTTAAGCAGTTTGTAAATGTGGTGATCCTGCAAAAGCCCGGTCTAAGCTGGAATTCGATACCCGGGTATGGCGCTGTATACATTTTCAGCATTCCGTTCCTGGCGGCGGGGATAATTGTATCTGTGTCATCCGGGCGGACGGTCTCACCGGATCATGCTGTATCTGCACCGGGATTGGTACAACGAGATCATGCTTTATCTGTACAGGGGCGGGTGCCACAGAATAATCCTGTATCTTTACAGGGGCAAGTGCCACAGAATCACAAGGAATCGCCCCTGCTGTCTGCGTCTCCATCTCATGGCCGGGTGCTTCTGCTGATCTGGCTTGCAGTGGCCTGTCTTATGGGCGTAATAATAAATGGAGTCAATGTGAACCGGATCAATATCATATTTTACCCGGTTATAATATTCACCGCCGCCGGGATATATTATGCAATATCACGGATCAGGCCTGCTGTGCTTATGATCGCATTATTATATATTCTTGCTTTTACATCCTTTTCCTCGGCATATTTTGGGGAACACTCGGAAGTGCTGGCCTCTGATTTTTACCACGGGTTCGGAGAAGCCCTTGAATATGCAGCAATGCCTGAATATGACAATGCGGAAATCATCTATGTCACAGCCTATACACAAAATCCGGAGAGCTATGGGGTGAGCGAGATACTGACGCTTTTCCACCATAAAACAGATGCGCTGTATTTTCAGGGGAAGGCTGATGCGTATGCTTCAGACGGAAGAAAGCTCCTGCCCTATAAAGAGAGATACAGGTACATTAAGATAGCCTCGCATGATATTGATCCACATGAAAATGCCGTTTATATAGTAAGAGATTCAGAAGCTGAAGCTTTCAGCGATATGGAATTTATTATCAAGTATTTTGGGAGATATTGTGCGATTGTACCTGAACACCTGGCAGTGAAGAACATTCATATAAACTGATAAATGAAGCAAGTAGTGTGAAGTGGTCGACCATATTATATGGCTTACAGATAGGTTCAACCAATTTTTTTGCTTTCTGCATTTGTATCCATAACTATGTGCATTGCAATAAACCCGTTAAATTTAAACCGACTAATCGGAGCGGTGCATTAGATAAATACTGGACAAGAGCCGGATGATGGGAGACTGTCACGCCGGTTCCGTGAGAGGCTCGGGGGGAGGTTCCCCGGGTCTACTCGACGGAAAATGCTTTATATAAAGCCCTTGCTTTTTCGTCATAAATATTGTATATTATTTGTGACGAAATGAGGTGAGTTCATGAAACGGCCAGACCATTTGGAACAGGTTAAAAAACGTCTTCAGGACGCGAAAGGCGGAGCTGTTTTCATCCCTTCTGACTTTTTCGATATTACAGGTGCATCAAAAATCAACAAGTGCCTAACCCGCCTTGAAGAAACAGGTGAATTGCTTCGCATCATGCGGGGCATCTATGCCAAGCCTTGTTTCAGCAAGCTTCTGAATAAGGAAATTCCGCCGCGCACCGACGACGTCGCTAAGGCGATATCCCGAAACTACGGCTGGACAATCGTCCCCTGCGGCGACACCGCTCTGAACATGCTGGGCCTGTCAACACAGGTTCCCGCCGTCTGGCTCTATGTCAGCGACGGCCCATACAAAGCATATGAAGCAGACGGAATGACGCTGAAATTTAAACACACAGACAACAAAAACGAGATTATAAACATATCATACAAATCTGCGCTCGTTATCCAGGCACTGAAAGCACTAGGTAAGGATAATGTCACGGACAAAGAGCTTCGCGGCATCTCGAAGCTGCTGACCGATAATGAGAAAACGCAGATGCTCAATGAGGCGAAGCGCGTCACGGCGTGGGTTTACGAGCTCATACGAAAAATCTGCAATGAGGGCAGCTATGAATAAAATCGCAAAGCTCAGCTGCCGCGAACGCGAGGAGCTCTTCCTCGCAACGGCTCACGACATCAAGCTGCTGGAGGCAATGACGGAAAAGGACTTTTGGGTGTGCTGGACGTTGGATTATTTGTTTCACCAAAGCCCATGGGCAAAGCAAATGGCATTCAAGGGAGGCACGAGCCTCTCTAAATGTTATGGGTTAATTGAGCGCTTTTCCGAAGATATCGACATGTGCTTTTACAGTATTCTGATACATGTACCAAATTCGGGCTTTTCCTCCCTCAAACCTTCTGTTAGAATTTGACAGGAAGTGAGGGGGAGATAATATTAAAACACCTATATTGTAGATAAGCACTTG
>JAQUNY010000195.1 GCA_028717405.1 Eubacteriales bacterium | reverse complement strand
GTATCTTGACGACACCATCAAAACACCCGAGGATGTTGAAAAACATCTTGGCCTGGCCGTTTTAGGTACAATCCCGGAATTCAACAATAAGTAGAAATTAAAGCAAAAAACAAAAAGCAAAAAAGCAGGAAGAGTGAAAGCGGCAATTGAACAGGCCAGGCATCGAGGAGGCAAGTGCTTTGGAAGAAAATCAGTTTGATATATATTCGAATTATGGTACGGCAGTCGGAGAGGCCTATAAGTCGCTCAGAGCAAATATCCAGTTCTGCAGTGTTGATAAAAAAATAAGGTCAATTACCGTAACGAGCTGCAATCCCACAGAAGGTAAAACAACTACGGCGGTAAACATTTCCATAGCATTGGCGCTATCGGGAATGAAAGTCCTCATGATCGATGCCGACATGCGAAAGCCTTCTATTCATAAGAACCCGAAAATACACAGGGCTGAAGGCCTTTCAAATTATCTTTCGGGGTATGCCGAATTTGAAGAAATCATCAGCGAGACTACTGTAGAAAATTGTTTTTACATATCCTGCGGAGTCAAGCCGCCTAATCCGGCCGAACTGATAGGAGCAAAAAGGTTTGAAGAGCTTCTGAAGAGAGCGGAGGATGATTTCGATATGGTCATCATCGACACACCTCCCCTGGGAAGCCTCATTGATGCCGCGATCATAGCTGCCAGGACAACAGGTACGATTATTGTCATAAATTCAAGAGAGGTTTCACATAAGCTCGTTAAACGCGTTAAGGAGCAGCTTGAAAAAGCAAATGCTCATATTTTGGGTGTTGTGCTCAACAAGGTCAGGAGAAGCGATTTTCGCGGCTATTACAGCTATTACGGCTATTACGACGGGCACAAAAATTCAGGGAGGACACTGTTCAGAAAAAAGAAGAGGAGAAGCTCCGGAAGAAGCAATAATGGAGCGGCAAATAATTTCGCATTAATAGATAAGAAAACAAGGGCAGATAACCAGGGATAGCGGCAGAAAAATATTCACGTGCGGGGCAGCACTGAAAGGGAGGAAGGTATGATAGACATACATTGTCATCTGATACATGGCGTTGATGACGGTCCTCCCACGCTCAGGGAATCCCTGAGGATGACTGAAGAAGCTGCAAAGGCCGGAACAAAGGTCATTATTGCGACACCGCACATTAAAGGTACTGATTTTGATTTCGATTATATTTTTGAGCATTTGTATGACCTTGCCAAAGCTGCAGGAGAAAAAAGAAGGGAATCTCAGGCGGAGGTGCCTGAAATAAAACTGGGATCCGAAGTCGCAATCAATCCCATTCTCTGCGACCAGGTCAAAAAATATGGCGCACTCAGGCTGGCTGATACGCGATATGTCCTTGTTGAGCTGCCTTTTGACATTATTCCCACCTTTACCCGGGATGTACTCTACAAACTCAGACTCAAGGATTATATCCCGGTAATTGCGCATCCCGAAAGAAACAGGCAGATATTAAAGACTGCGTCCTTTTATGTGGAGCTGATCGACAGCGGATGCCTGATGCAGCTGGATGCCGCCAGCATCCTTGGTAAAAACGGACGGGCTGTCAAGTCTTTCTGCAAAAAAGTTATCAAGGCAAATATGGTGCATTTTGTGGCAACTGATGCCCATTCCTCCAAATCATATGTGCAGCTGGCCGTGAAATCACGCCGCAGGGTTGAAAGCTGGGCCGGCAGGGATTTCGCTGAGATTGTTTTTGTAACAAACGGACAAAAGCTGCTCCGCAATGAGGAAATAGAAAGTTGTCTGTAAGAAGGCTGAGACCGCAGGCAAAGCAGAGTGCATTATAGTCTGCCAAAGTGCAGCGGTGCACATCGCTCAACAAAGTATGTCAAAGCGCATAGAAGCGCATAAAGGCGCATAGAAGTGCATAAAGGCGCATAGAAGCGCGTAAAGGTGAATAGAAGCGTACAATAGAGCCGCATGTAAGCATGTAACAGAGGCATATAAAAGCATATAAGAGCGTATAAAAGCATATAAATGAAAAGAAAAGGTGGATACAGGTGGAAAAAAAGATCCTGATAGTAGATGATGAAAAGAACATAGTTGACATACTGAAGTTCAATCTGAACAAGGAAGGCTTTGAAACCATCGAAGCCTACGACGGCGAGGACGGCCTCAGGAAGGCGCTGGAGCTGGAACCGGACCTGATCCTCCTTGATATTATGCTTCCCAAAATGGACGGATTCACAGTCTGCAGGAAAATAAGGCAGACGCTTTCGACGCCCATACTTATCCTCACTGCTAAGGAAGAGGAAGTTGAAAAAATACTGGGGCTTGAACTGGGCGCTGATGATTATATAACCAAGCCATTTAGCCCGAGGGAGCTTATGGCAAGGATAAAAGCCAACCTGAGAAGATTCACCCTGGATGAAGCGGCCATACGTGAACCGGGGAACATAATCAAGTACGAAGACCTCGTTATCGATACCGGAAGGTATGAGGTAAAAAGAAGCGAAAAAACCATCGACCTGACGCTCAGGGAATTCGAGCTTCTGAAATTTCTGGCTCTCCAGCCCGGGCAGGTGTTCACCCGCGAGATCCTCCTCGAAAAGGTATGGGGCTATGAGTATTTCGGAGATGTCAGGACAGTCGATGTTACTGTGAGAAGGCTCAGGGAAAAGGTAGAAAAGGATCCTGCCAATGCAGAATATGTTATGACAAAAAGAGGTGTGGGCTATTATTTTTCCAGAGCATGACATGGCTTTCAGCCGGTCAGCGCAAGACTTAAAGGATTCCGATTTCCTGATGCGTTGTAACAGCAACAGGGGATGAAAGGGGCAAAGCTGTGTTCAGAAGCTTGCAATGGAGGCTTGTAGGAATATTTGTCTCGTTTGCAGTCGCCCTGATCATTGTTGTGGGCGTCGTACTAAATCTTTCTGTCCAGTCTTCATATTACGACTCATTTAAAAATGATATTGAACGCGGATTTTCCAACTGGCTCATTGAAAGGAACTGGGATACCAGGAATATGACAGGTGTAAGTGTTTCCGAGCTGGTATCCATGCTTTCGGAGCGCCCTGAGGAAAGGTACAACTTCAGACTGATCAGCGAAAACAGGAGTTTCACACTGGTAGACAACACCGGAGCCTCAGCAGGTTCCGGCATATATGCTTCGTCAGATAAATATTTCGACAAAGATATGGCAGATAAATTCTGGTTCATGATATCAAGATCGGTAAACCTTGTTTCCGTTATGGCAGGACAGGAGAGAGGCGACAGCAGCGGCCTGGTAAGATCGGATGGCGTTGTGTTTTTTGACTATGCCGCCGGACTGAACCTGAAGGAAGGCAATTACATATTGTACTTCAGGTATGACAGGGATGATTGGGCAGGGATCATCAATACTTTTAACAGCATGATATTCATGAGCCTGCTGGCGGCGGTGGCAGCAGCTCTCCTGCTTGGCTTCATTTTGTCCCGCACCATTACCTTGCCTATTACAAGCCTTATGGACAAAACCAAAAAAATGGCTGAAGGTGACTTTGACATGGTGCTGGGAGTCAAGTCGCAGGACGAGATAGGGGAACTGACAAAATCTTTCAACTATATGGGCAGCGAAATCAAATATATGATGGGCGAAATTTCGAGCCAGAAGATACGCCTGGAAACAATATTGAAATATATGAGCGACGGAGTTATCGCCTATGACCTGGAAGGAAAGGTCATGCATATCAATCCGGCTGCGGCCGGCATCATGGGCAGCGATATCAGCAAAGAAACTTTTAATGAATTTTCCTCCAGATACGGGCTCGGGATGGCAATAGAGGACATCAGGTACCTTGACAGGACAAAAGGCGGCGAAAAGGTTGCAAAGAGCGGCGACAGATACATCAGAATATACTATGCCCTGTTCATTGACGAGGAAAACAATGTTCAGGGAATAGTCGTTGTGCTGCACGATGATACAGAACAGCAAAAACTGGACAATATGAGAAGGGAATTTGTGGGAAATGTTTCTCATGAGCTCAATACGCCTCTTACCTGTATTAAGAGCTACAGCGAGACTTTACTTGACGGCGCCCTTGAAGA
>JAQUNY010000194.1 GCA_028717405.1 Eubacteriales bacterium | reverse complement strand
GTTTTTCCCTTGCGAGTTCATACAGCTTTGATCTCAGGACTTTCATGGCCTTATCCTTGTTCTTGTGCTGCGATCTCTCATCCTGGCAGGTAACAACTATCCCCGAGGGCGCGTGAGTTATCCTGATTGCTGATTCAGTCTTGTTTATGTGCTGGCCTCCCGCTCCTCCTGCCCGGTATGTATCGATCTGCAGGTCAGCCGGATCGATGTCTACCTCCACATCATCTACCTCCGGCAATACTGCCACAGTAACAGTCGATGTGTGGATCCTTCCGCCGGACTCCGTTGTGGGTACCCTCTGCACCCGGTGGACGCCGCGCTCATATTTCAGCCTGCTGTAAGCCCCCTGGCCCTCAATCGAGAAAACGATTTCCTTGATCCCGCCTATTTCTGTAAGGTTTGAGCTGAGGACTTCAGTATTCCAGTTTTTTCTTTCAGCATACCTTGAATACATCCTGAAAAGGACGCTTCCAAAAAGGGCTGCTTCCTCCCCCCCCGCGCCTCCTCTGATTTCCACGATAACATTTCTGTTATCATTGGGATCACGCGGCAGCAAAAATATTTTCAGTTTCTCTGCCGCCTTTTCCAGTTTGCTGTTCAGCTCCCCCAGCTCGGTGGCCAGCATATCGCTGAATTCCTTTTCATTGCTATCTTTCAGCAATTCCCCCACGTCATCGATATCATTTTTTACTTTTAAATATTCATCAAATACTTCGACCAGTTCTCCAAGCTCGGCATGCTCCTTCATCAGTTTCCTGTAAAGGTCCATATCGGCGGTGGCTTCCGGTTCGCTTAATTTGAGTGTTATTTCTTCATATCTGTCTTTGGCCGACTGCAGTTTGTCAAACATTTCCTTCCCTGTTCCTTCTTTTACCATAATTATGCATAAATGACTATAATTATGCATACGTGCAACAAAATAAGTGCAGCTGAATATAACTTAATCAACACAATATCTTTCATGCAAAAATCAACGCGACCCCCTTTGTGAGTAAACATAACGCAATTATTATATCATATACAATTAGGATCAGGCATACAGCGGTGATTGCGCACAACAGGATTGTTAACAGAAAGATTGCGCACGACAAGACAACTACAATAAGATAACAAAGACAAGATAACGGCAATGGCAACACAACAGCAGCAGGATAACAGCGGAGTTTTTCCGCCCTCAAGATCATATTCCCCGGGAAATCTCAGTAAGTTGAACCCTTTCCAGCAAAAACAGGCAAGAGCTCAGTCATTACATAACGGCTTTTACATGTCGAAATATCTCTTACTCAGGTTTAGCCCCGTTCGAAACAGTTACCATAATTACAGTTGCATCAGTTATAATTGAATCCTTATCATAAGATTGTCTTATTACATATCCCCTGATGACAGTGTCGCTATATTCATAAACCAGGATGATATTTACGCCCGCGTTTGATGCGACAGTGGCACACGCAGACTCGTGAATACCCAGAAATCCCGGTGTCAGCAGCTGCTTACCCAATGATATCACTATGTCTATCGTTGAGCCGGTATATACTATATCATTCTTCACCGACTGGTTCATTATTGTGCCGGCGGTCCCTTTATCTCCATATCCTTCTGTAAAGGAGAGCCTGATATCTGCACCTTTGCCATTGACTTCCGCCTGCCAGTTCAGGATATCCAGCTTTGTCTTCCCAATAAAATCAGTAACCTCGACAAGTCCCAATGAACAATTACATGTTATATTACTGTTCTCGCCCACACTGGCGCCGGCCGGCTGGCTTTGCCCGAATAAAACACCTCTTTTATGTATGTTTGAGTATTTATCGTTAAATGTTATGGAAATATTGTTAGTTTTTGCCCATAGTGATGCATCAGCTTCCGACATAAGGCTGAGATCAGGTATTGTAACGGCTGGTCCTGCCGATATTACTACTTCAATATAATCAGCCGCTTTGATAACAGAGTTTTTCGCCACACTCTGAGATATAACACTCCCTGCAGAAATATACTCATTGAATTCTTCTCTGAAGTCAATATTGGCTCCATTACTCACGCCCCACTGCACTATTGAATCCTTTTTCATCGAAGAGAAGTCCGCCACGGTTATTTTATCGGACGTTTCGCCGGTCAGGGATATAACGACCCTGATTGTTTCGTTATCGGTTATGACAGTCCCTTTTAAAGGTGTCTGGCTTATAACATAATCTTTATCCGTATTGTCGCTTTGCATATAGTCGAATATCAGGGAAATGCCCGCATCATTTGCAATATCCATACATTCGTCCTGCTTTTTACCGGAAAAATCAGGTGTTATAACCTTCATTCCCTTTGATATGGTGATATTGATAGAGGAACCTGTGTTGACAAGGTCGTCTCTGATTGACTGGCTTATTATTTTACCAAAAGATCCTTTCGTGCCAAAATCTTCGCTGAACACAAGGTCAATGCCGGCGCTGTTCGCATTTACCTGATCCTGCCAGCTCAATATCTCAGGCCTGGTTTTCCCGATATAGCTGCCAATCTCGACCCTGCCCAGCGAAACATTAACGACTATATTCCCTCCCTGGCTGACTTTGCCTCCGGGGGCAGTTTCCTGGCTGAATATCACGCCTTTCCTGAATGTATCTGAATATTTATCGATGGTAATTATGGAAATGTTGTTCAGCTTAGCCCAAACATCTGTTTCATCTTTTGACATGATTGAAAAATCGGGCACCACAACAGCTTTCCCCGCAGATATCAATACTGTGATCCCGCTGCCTCTTTTTACCTCGGTATTGGTTTTGACACTTTGCGAAATAACGCTCCCTGAAGAGATGTGTTCATCAAATTCATCAATCAAATTGATCTCAATACCATTATCGTCGCCCCACTGGAGCAACGCGCCTGTTTTATATGATGTAAAGTCAGGTACAACAACCGTTTCCGAGAGCTCCTCCGGACCATTGGAAAGAGTTATTACGACCCTGTTTTTCCTTTTAAAGCTGTCTTCAGAGCCATCAGTGAAAGAATAGCTTATTACACTGCCGGAAGCAACAACATCGCTGTATGCCGTCTCGGTTCTCGCACCTGTCAGCTTGTTTTCACTTATCCACTCATCTATTTCGGCGGCGGTCATGCTTTTTATATCCGGGAAAACAATCTGTTCTTCAGGATCTGCGCCAAGGGATATCTGTATCGGGATCGTCGAGTTTTTATTGATTTTCTTCCCTGCTTCAATTGCCTGGGACAGGATGACCCCTTCTTCATTATCAAAATCATAAACAGATTTGGCTGATAAAATGATTTTATTTCCGGCTGCCCACTCCGCTGCGTCTGCAAGGTCCATCCCGACAAGCTCCGGCACCTCGATCCTGCTCATAAAACTGACCGCCATGAATACGGCTGCGGCCAGCACTATGATAACTGCTGCCGATATGACGGCTTTGACAGCCTTCCCCCCGCTTCCGACACTTACGAATTTTTCCTGACTGAAGCTCTCAGGCCTCTGACTCTGAGCAATATCATCCAAAAAACTTTTTCTGTCACTCATTTTGATTGCTCCTGATTATAATCTGTATTTTTTGTAACATTGAGTTTCCCATCCCTGAGATAAAGGATTATGTCGCTTTGACCGGCCACTTCGTCTGAATGTGTCACAATGATAACTGTTTTGCCATAATCATGCGCCAGCGACTGGAATATTTTTATAATTTCCTTTTGGGTCGCAGTATCAAGCGCGCCGGTCGGTTCGTCGCCGAAGATCAGGTCCACGTCCTTTGCCAGAGCCCTCGCTATTGCTACTCTTTGCTGCTCGCCGCTTGAAAGCTTCGTCACTATCCTGTCGGCTTTCGTTTTTACGATCCCAAGCCTGTCGAGGATCTTATATGCAAGCTCTCTTTTATTCCCGGGCATCTTTCTGTCAATTATCATCATGTCCGTTTCTACATTTTCCACACCCGTTAGATAGTCCATCAGGTTATATTTCTGGAAAATGATTGCCGCGTTATTGCGCCTGAAACGTGTATACCCGAGGGTTTTTATATCCTGCCCCCGGAATTTTACCATGCCTTTTTCAGGGATGTCCAGGGC
>JAQUNY010000193.1 GCA_028717405.1 Eubacteriales bacterium | reverse complement strand
CGAACATGTCTTTCTTGAGGACGATCTTCTTCGTCCCCTTCTTTACTATTAGGCACATGGTTCCTCCTTTTTTTAAACGGCGGGGTCCGTCGCCCCGCATTATCCTTATCACCGCGCTACCCGAGCAGGTCGTCGACGTACTTGATGGCGAGTTCTTCTGCCTCGTCCATCGTGATGAGCCTGCCGTGCACGATCGGGCCGGGCTTCATGTACGACGCGTAGCCATGGTCCTTCTCAATCCATCCGACTGTATTGATGTACTCGCGGGTGAGGTCGTCGTTCACCTTGTACAGGCACACAACCCTGCCGCCGCCGTACACCCCTGCTTTCTTCAGAACGAGCACCAGCCGCATCCCGCGGTAGTTCGTTACGCGCTCGCCTTCGTCGAATAGCTTGCGCCACGTTGCTTTCTTTTTCTTTGCCATGTTTATCCCTCCTTTTGTTTGCTGTATGCAATCTTCATGATCTCCTCGCGGGTGTACTTGCCCTCGAACATTTCAATCACGTCTTCGAAGTCGCCGGTGTAGTAGCACTCGTGGTTGTGGATTTCGTACATCACCTCCGCCTCGCCCATGCCGTTGTCCGCGATCTCGCCGTCGTACCACTTGTCAATCTCTTCGAACCCGGAGCGGAACGCTTCGACGTTGCCCTTCGGCAGGTAGCCTCCGTTGCCGAGCGCGACGTACTTCTCGCCCTCGCGCAGCGGCGTCTTGTTCTTCTCGAACTGCTCGTTGGAGAACGCGAAGAACGTTCCGGTCTTTTCGAACAGCGCGGTCATCCTGACCTCGCGCTCCTTTCTGATTTCTCCCAATGATCTTGCCATGGTTTCCTCCTTTTTTTACATGAATTCTTTTAATCGCAGCGGAAAGTTATCCTTGAATCTGCGGTTGAACTTCCTCGCTGCCTTGACCCAGTCGAACTTCGGGTCGAGCACGCTGCCGATAGAGTACTCAAGGTGCCTTGACATGAAGTCGTATGACAGGTCGCAGCTCGGCCAAACCGTACCGTACGCGTCGACGTAGAAATTCTCGCCCACCTCAACATCCGATGAGTCGCCGTATGCTTCGAAGTAATATTTGTCTATGCCTACGGCGTGGTGCGCGCCGAGCACGGTGTAGCCCCTGCCCATCGCGAGCAGTCTTTCAATTCCCAACTTGTGGTTGTATGCTTCGCACTCTACGTCGGCGGCATCAATATCTTCTTCTCTCAATTTAACGGAGATTCCGGAACGATCGAACAGTTTGTGAAACCGTTTTGCGACGCCCTTGTAATTTAGGCGGTCGTGCCATTCATCGTGCGACATCATTCCAACCACGTCGAACCTCGAACCGATTAATGAGACGGCGTCGATGAAACGCTCGGGCATCGCTTTTCCGTTCGTCACCAAAAACAATGTCGTATTTCCCGTCAAGTGCGCGCGCATATTGACCGCGAAATTGCACATGTTTTTAGCGGTGACGGTAGGTTCGCCTCCGCCTATGTATATCTGATCAACGTCGTAGCCTGACAGCCTTTCGAACGCGGCGTCAAGCACGCGGCCGGACATGTCAACGTCCTCAGCTTCGCCGCGCAGGCAGTGACAGCATCGCATGTTGCACCTTCTTGACAACTCGAACGTGACGCATTCCAATGTGTATCTTGCTTTCATGGTGTCCTCCTTTTTAAACGACCAGGACGTATTGTCCCGGCCTTATCCTACAGCATTCTGATTGCGAACAACTGTTCGCCCCTTACCTTGAACGCGATGAGCACGTCTCCGCGCTCGTTCTCGCCAACGTCAATCGATGATTCCAGCCCCTTGCCTTCGAGGAATTCCGTCACCTCGGGCGGCGACGGGTTTTTGCCCTCGAACGATTGGAACAGTTCGCGGAACGTCGGTTCAAGTTCGTGCGTTGCCATTATCATGGGAGGCACGAGAAGTACGAGCTTGCTTTTTAATTCTGCCATGATTATCCGAGTATTAATTTCTTGGCAACGGCGTTCAGAGCGGTCATGAACTGCTCGTCCTGCTCGTACCACTCGTCGTCGAGCTTCTCGAGGATTTTGAGGTTGTCGGGCTGGCCGTAGTTCTCGTTATCAACTTCTACCATGCCCTTGCCGTCGCAGCTCGAGCACTTGACTGTGCCGCTCCCGCCGCATTCCGGGCAAGTCGTCTCCTCGCCGTCGTCTCCCTCGACGACGCCGTTGCCGTCGCAGTGCTGGCAGTCGACCGTGCCGTAGGCCGAGCACTCGTCGCATTCCTCGTCGACGTACCGCTCCTCGTCGACCGTGATGTTGAACTTCGACATGATCTTGAACCCACGCCGCAGCGCTTCCTTGAATTCCTCTGGCGCGTTCTTCATTATCACATCGTTGAACGCCTCGATCATCTCGTGGTGCAGTGCGCATTCCGGGTCGTGACTCTGGAAGCACCCGCCTCCGTCGCTGGCGTAGCCGTTGTCGAAGTACTGGTAGTGCCCGCCGTTGCACACCTGGTAGTTGTAGTTGCCGAGCTGCACCAGCGTCTTGAACGCGAGGCCGTACTTCTCGACCGCGTTCGCCAGCATCTCGTGGCGGCCCCAGTATACCTCGCCTTCGATCAACTCGCAGCGTAGTTCTTTCCGCTCTTCCGCCGGCAGTGAGTTAGCGTACTCGCGGCACTGCTCCTCGGTGCCTACGAACACCGGCGTTTCGTCGCCATTCTTGCTTAGCGACCGCAGCAGCGCGTCGTTGTGCGCGTTCCAGTCGTTGTATACGATGTCCATGATCGCTTGGTGGTAGTCGCCGTCGGCGCACGCTGCGATGACGCGATTGCGTCCCTCTTCCGTGATGATTTTCTTTTCCATTGGTTCCTCCTTTTTTGCTTTACATTACGTCTGCTATTCCCATTTCGTCGAGCACGTATCCGGTCTGAACACCGTACGTCCCGGTCTCGTCGCGCCGCGTAATTCGGTAAGTTGTGTACGACAACGCAGGCGGGCCCGAGAACGACTGGACGATAGTTACTTCGTCGCCCGGCTTCGGGTCACGGTCTTTGATACCGGCGATTCGCACCTCTTCGCCGTTTCCGGTAGAGGTGGTTGTTATTATTCGATTCATTTGCTCCTCCTTTGTTTTTAAACGGCGGGGTCCGTCGTCCCGCCAGTTCCTACCTGCTTAGTGAATCGTACATCTGCTGCGTCTCCCACCGGTCGTGAACCGGGATCGGGTACTTGCACACGCGTCTGAACCTGCTGTCCGAACTGTATACGAAGTTGCCTCCGAACATCGGGCCGACCATCCCGGCGGTATCTCGACCGTCTACCGGCACGGCGTACATGTACTCCTCGCCGCCGACGTTCTTCTTGCGCAGCTCGAGGTGATGCTCGTCGTCGTCGACCTCGAACGGCCCCTCGATTCCCTCGCCGGCGAGCAGCAGCCTGTCCACCCTCGAGCTCACGCCGCCGTTGGTAGCGTCTCCGATACCGGCGCGGTATACGTATACCATCAATGCTTGTTTCATGGTTCCTCCTTTTTTATTGCTTAATACGGGTCGACGAACTCGTTGTAGACAGGGTCATCGAACTCGCGGTCTTCCCTGCTCATCCACGCGGCGCTCGCCGGACTTATCCTGGTAGTATTGCACCGCTTTTCCGGATCGACGTTGTTCCAGTACTTGTCCTTGCACTTCGTGCCGCGCTTGGACTTGCAGAATTTCTGCTGCCAGCTCTTCTTTACGAACACCGTACCGCAGGCAGGGCAAGTGCATTCCTCGCCGACCTTCGCCGCTGCGTTGCGTTCGTACCGCAGCTTCATCGATTGTATCATCTTGTTCGTCATGCTGCCTCCTTTTCATCTATTGATTCGATTCCGTACACCCAGCCGTCTTCGGCGACGCGGGTTATGATGAACAGCGTGATTGCGATTACGCGTACGATTTCGTTGTTCTTAACGTCAACCGGATGCGTTCCAACAGCCATGTACGTTCCAGGAATGACCGGCTTCATCATCGCGGTCCTCCAGTTGATAATACGTTTTTCCATTTTGACCTCCTATTTTTTGAGTTTGGATTTTCGGTAAAAACCCGGCGGGCACCACCC
>JAQUNY010000192.1 GCA_028717405.1 Eubacteriales bacterium | reverse complement strand
AAAAGAACATGCCGATGATGTTGATTGGCCCAAAATTTTATAAAAAATAGCTGCAGCGCAGATTGCTCATTTATAGATATAGCTTACTTAACTATACTCCCTCGGAGTATAATGGTTATAATTGTAATCTGTATTGAGGTGAATATTGATGATTGCGAAAAAACCGAAAATACTGTTGCCCGTGATGCTTATTATGACCCTCATATTGGCCGCAGCTGTGGGATGCACATTTACAGGTGCCAGCGGCAATGTTTCGCCGGACGATTTATTTGCCGTGTCCACAGGAAATATACACGACTATATGCCTGATTTGCTGGCAGGCGAACCTGTCAGCGACTATTACCTGCTGCCTTGCCTGGAGGACTTTACTCACAGCACATGGTCCGATCTGGATGAAGCCTATGGGCCGGGTTGGTGGAATCCGCTCTGGACAGCTCTTCACAAAGCGGCAATCAGTGAAGCACCTGCAGACAACTACGACCAATCAATGCGCATCTATTACACGGGCAAAGCTTATCTTGCATCAGATGGCGCTTATGCCGAAGGCCTGGCCGATATAATACTCCTGCAGTGGGAAAGCAATCCTGTCATATATAGCTCCTGTCTGAGCGAACGCTTTTCCGCAGAGGATGCGACCTCTCTGCGACGCTCTCTGACTTATTCAGTCAGGGACAGCGTTACCACGGTCGGCCTGTCTGTACCCGGTGGTAACTGGCGCAGCATATATTTAACTTCATATCCGGTCGATTTCCCTTTTGGCTTTGATCTTACTGAGAAAAGCCGGAAAACTTTTCGTGCCGAAAGTTTCGGACAAACTGCAATCGTGGAGAGTGAAGGTCTGCAGGTAACTTTCCTGACACACGAAGAGGGCGTGTATACCGTGATAACTATCCGCGCCAGCGGAAAAGATTTTGCTGTGGCAGGTATAAAAATTGGCGATACAGAAAAATCCTTTTTGGAACACTGGCCATATGATTTGAAAAAGCTTGATAGTATCAGCTATGACGACTCATCCTGGTTTGACAAATACGACTTTGCTTATTCCTATACGCCGTCGGGAAGAACTAAAAGCGTAGTTATAATTATAAAAGACGGACTCGTCTCAGGGATAGAGCTGATAGATGGTCTGGACGGAGCTATGTATTAATATCACACTTATTTAAACAGTTTTTTTACTTTTCCGAACAGCCCGTCCGCTTTATCCAGCGATAATTTAGCCTTTACTCCGTCAATCAAGGCATTAACCTGATCATCAGGGAGATCGATCCCAAGCACCGATTCGATTGCTTTGACCGGATCGCTGGAAAACTTTACAGCAAAAGTTTTATCCGTTTTAATTTTTTCAACTATCTCTTTGATTTTGGCTTTTACATCCATGATTCTACTCCTCTTAACGCAACTTTTGAGTTAAGGATATCATTATAACCTTGGTTAATCAAGGCTGCCGGACTGGATATTCTGCCAGTCCTTAAGGCCTCTGCAGTCCCCTCCTGCATTCTCCGCTGAGAGGGCAGCCGTCACAGGCCGGCTTCTTTTTCCGGCAATGCTCTTTTGCGTTTATCACAATAAGAGCATGGAAGTTGTTATAAACCTCTGTGCTCTTTGGCAGCCTGCTTTCAAAGTATGTCTTGACTTCCGCGTAGCTTTTGCCTGCGTTTATCGGATAGCAGCTGCAAAGCCTGTGGGTGTACGCGTCTACCACAAAAGCAGGGAATCCGAAGGCATAAAGTAAAATTGAGTCGGCCGTTTCCTGTCCGACTCCTCTTGTCGAAAGCAGTTCGTCGCGCAGTCTTTCGGGCTGCTGCTCCCGTACAGTCTGCACATCACATCCATACCCGGCGTACCAGGCAGTGACCGCTTTCAGATATCCGGCTTTCTGATTGAAGAATCCCGCAGGCCGTATGATCCCGGCCAGTTTTTCAATGTCTGCACCGGTAACAAATTCAGGCGTAAGCTCACCTCCAAAATTTGCGATCGCCTTCTCTACATTAGCCCAGGCGGTATTTTGCGTAAGAATTGCGCCAATTATTACTTCATATGGAGTTTTAGCCGGCCACCAGTGCAGATCGCCGTAGAAGGATAGCAATTTTGTATATATGTGTGTCAGCATGCCGTCCATTTCCCGTAATAACAAGAATTACCCTGTTTTGTTTTGTAAGAGTTCGCGCCTGTTTACATTCATTGCTTCTATGGATATATGCGCCTCCTTACAAATTACTCAATTTGCTTTACTCATTACTCATTATACTTAAAACGCCTGCGTTTTCAATGCCTGATTGATATGCCTGCCCGGCTGCTAAAACATATGGTGCTCCCATTAGACCCTCCCCCGTAACACTTTAATTCACGCGACATAAAACGGCATACATTTATTACGCCGTGTTCTGTTATAATATTAATACACCATTCACAGGAATGGCAGTGGCTGGCCGAAATGAATTTTACAGCACCGGGCCAAACCGAGCCGAGTTGCATCGAGTATTGAGGAGAGATGAAAATGATATACGCAGATTTACCGGGAAACGCCGTGATCCTGATAAAGTTTTACGCACCCTCCGATCGTTTGCGCGAAATATTTCTACAGATGCTGGTATTCCCACACTCTTAAAAGATATCGGCGCTCACTGTAATTACAGGAAACGGATTTGCCCGTGGTACTATTTGCCCATACGGATTATTGCATCAGGAGGAGCACAAGCACATATGGATTTTACAAAACTTAAAAAATATATAGATTCATTGCATAATGACAAAGGGGTTCCAGCATGCGGTGTATCAGTTTTTCATGAACATGCAGAAGTTTTCCGGCATACCTGTGGTTATTCAGATTATGAAAACACGATCCCACTGCGTACAGATGACCAATTCTTCATGTATTCCTGCACTAAACCTGTCACGGCAGCTGCGGGCGTCAGGCTTATTGAAGACGGTAAGCTTAATCTGGACGCGCCTGTTTCCGATTATTTGCCTTGTTTCAATAACGTGTTTCTGGTGAAGGAGGGAAAGCATGTCAGCCCAAGGCGGGCAGCGACTGTACGGAACCTGTTTACCATGAGTGCCGGATTTGATTATAACCTTTACAAGGAACCCGTCCGCGAAGTCTTAAGCCGCAGGGGAAGCGAGGCTTCAACACGTGAAATAGCAGAAGCTATCACCCTGTCACCGCTCTCTTTTGAACCAGGCGGGAAATTTCAGTACAGCCTGTGCCACGATATACTTGCCGCCGTCATTGAAACTGCAGCAGGAATGAGTTTTGGCGAGTATTTGAAACAAATAATTTTCGAACCACTTGAAATGAACAATACATATTTTGCCACTACCCGTGAATATCCGGAGCTTACAGCAAAATATATGTATGACGAAGCCAACAGTACTTTGAAAACAGCTCCGCGCAAGAATATGTTTATTCCGAGTGACCGTTACGAGAGCGGGGGCGCAGGACTGATTTCCACGCAGGAGGATTATGGCCGCTTTGCAGATGCCCTGGCAAATGACGGTACTGGTATTAACGGAAACCACATATTAACAAAGGCCGGCATAGATATGCTCCGGACCGAACAGCTCAGACATCACGTTGCAGATCCCGTCTTCTCCTGTGCAGCAGGCCCAGGTTATGGCTATGGGCTTGGAGTACGCACACTTGTTGATAAAAGTTTCGGTGCCCGAAGCGCCCTTGGGGAGTTCGGGTGGGATGGCGCAGCCGGCTCCTACCTGATGGCAGACCCCGCAAACCGGCTGGCATGCGTCACAATGATGCACATCCGCGGCTGGACGACAATGCTGGGACGCCCACATATACCAGTACGTGACCTTCTGTATGACTGTATGGAGCTTTGACTTTTTCTGAGAGGTTTGCAGGATATATGAAATACAAATTTAGAACTAAGCTGAACAGGCATTGATGCTGGCAGTAAAGAAAGGCAGGAGTGTGAGATGCCGGTTCGGTTCACTAAGGCAGTTCAATCTGGTGCAAATAATTTTTCATCTATCCTGCACTCCTATAAGTTGATACAATCCTATCACTTTCAGCTAAGCGGAGAAGCGAGGATTCGGGCCCCAGT
>JAQUNY010000191.1 GCA_028717405.1 Eubacteriales bacterium | reverse complement strand
CTTAACCGGCATAAAGAAATTACCGGTCGTGTCAAATTTGAACGCCGTATTCCCAAGGCACCATCTGTCCACAGTATTGTTGTTATAGTTAATAAGTCCGCTTCGGAAGTCATCGGCCACAAGTTTCATGGGGCTGGATAGGGTGTACTTGTCCTGATTGACGCGTTCCATATCAAAACCCAGCTCTTCCATCTCCTTGACCCAGTACTTCGCCAGAGCATTGTCATATCCTACTTTATAAGGATAAATATTGTATTGCTTATATAGGTGCACAAACCATGCGGTTATCTGGCTGAAGTCATTCTCATTCCCCGGGCTTACCTGTATCAGGTTGTCGTTCACCCAAGCCCGGTAGTTTTTCTTATCTTCCAGCTCACCTTTTTCTATCTTGCTCTCGGGAATGAAGTACTTGGTCAGGATGTACTTCTTCGGGTCGTTCGCCCGCATCAGGAGCATCTTCGCACAGGTAAGATCAGTCGTCTCAGATAAGTCCACAGCGCCGATGCCCTTGCAGCCACGGAACTGTTCGGGATCAAATGTTTCTTCGTTTATATACTCATTCTCCGAAAGCCATGCGGTAGCCTGATTCTGCTTTATGTTAAAGTCCTTGGCCAGGACAAATACCCGGGTTTCCTTGTTGGTCCTTGCCTGACCCGAAAAGCCTTCTACGGCAGCCTTATCCCGAGGAGACAAAATTCTTGTTGGAAGAATAGCTGTCTGATAGTGGTCAGCTAATTCCTGATAAGCCTGCAGATTGCCTGCTTAAACGGCCACCTGTGCCATATTCAGCGGTCAGGCAATAGCATAAATGCCGGTCAGGCAGGGACGCATTAAGCGGTCAAAATCTCCAGTTATAATAAGATTATCTCCCTTGTGTGGGGAGAAATATTATTACTGGAGGTCCAACTATGGATTACAAAAAGGTGCTGAGACTTCACTTTGTAAATCATCTCAGCGGCCGTGAAATCGCCGAAAGCTGCAGCGATTGCGGCAAAACATCTGTCAATGAGTTCCTGAAGCGTTTCAGGGAATGCCCGGAACTCTCGTATCCTTTACAGAAGGATATCACCAACGAATACATCGAGGGCTTGCTTTACAAAAGGCCCGGTGTACCGGAAGACCAACTCCTCTACAGAGATTTCAGCAAAGAGGCTGTCTACAAGGCTCTTGCCCGTAAGGGTGAGACGCTCAAGCATCTGTGGCAGAAGTATAACGCCGTTGGTGTTGTGGATGGCAGGAAGCCCATGAGCTATCGCCAGTATTGCAGGCGCTACAGTGAATGGGCCGACTCCAAGCAGATTACCTTCCACATTCAGAGATATCCCGGAGTCAATCTCGAACTCGATTATGCAGGCAAACAGCTTTACCTGCATAACCGGCGAAATCCTGAGGAAACAACAAAAGTCACTATCTTCATTGCAGCCCTCACGTATAGTGATTACTTCTATGCTGAGGGCATGGTTGAATGCGATATTAGGAACTGGATCCGGGTCAATAATAATGCACTGGCTTACTTCGGTGGTGTAACGCCTACAGTCACTCCGGACAACTGTAAGGTGGCAGTTAACCGGAACAAGGACTGGATAAGTCCTGTCCTGAACAAGGATTTCCAGGCCTGGGCCGAGCACAATGACACTGTGATCACCCCGGCAAAGGCCAAATCTCCGCGATGGAAACCAATTGTGGAAGGCCATGTAAAAATCATCACCATGCACATCCTTGTAGACATGGACGAGATGACCTTCTATTCCCTGGACGAACTGAACCGCGTTCTTATGGAAAGAGTATCTGCTGAAAACAGTAAATCCTTCGAAGGACTTACCTATTCCCGATACGATCTTTTTACAACAGAAGAGAAGGAGACTCTTCTGCCCCTTCCGCTCAATTGCTTCGAATACCTTGAACGAAAGACTGTAAAAGTAGCACAAGATTTCTCCTTCACCTTTGATAAGGTTCATTATAGCATGCCCCGGAAATATTTGCGGCAGGAACTCGAAATCCGGGCAGGCGAAAAAGAAATCTATGTTTATAACAAGCATAGCGACTATATCCGCACCCACAAGCGCAGCTACACACCAAAGGACTGGGTGATCATTCCGACTGATATGCCAGCGGAGTATAAGGACTATGGCTATTGGAATGTTCCTTATTTTCAGCAGAAAGCATCTTCAATCGGTCCCAATACACGTGTTTTAATAGATGCGGTCATCCGGAAATATGCTTATCCGGTGCAGGCGTTTCGAAGCTGTTTCGGCATTCTGCGCTATGCAGAGCGTTATTCCCCAGAGGCTTTGGAACGGTGCTGCAAGGATGCCGTTCTGACCGGCAAATGCAACTATTCCTATATCTGCAATACAGTCTCCACATACCATACAGTTGCCTCATCAGAGTCCGCATCTCAGGATGAAAAGCCCCAAAGCAACGTTCAGGCATCTGTCTCCGGCACATATAAGGATAATGACAGCAAGTATTCTCTTAAGAACCTGTTGAAGCGTCAGGGAACAGAGGTCAGCCATGAAGAATGATAATGCAGATATCTATGAAATGCTGGACACTCTTTCATTGCCGATAGCGGTACAGCGCTTTACAGAACTATCCAGGGGCCCTGAACTGGGCAATTACACGGCCCTGCAATTCATCCGGGAGGTCCTTGAACCTCAATACATAGAAACGCTCAACAACCGCTTTGAAACCAACCTGAGACTCAGCAGTCTGATCAACAAAGGTGCCCTTGCAGAAAACCTCAAGACAGGCAACGGACATATCTATAACGATGCTACTGTTGCACAGGTTCTTGAATTCCACTTTGCCGAAAATCGGCAGAATGTCGGTATCTACGGAGTGACCGGAGCCGGTAAGTCCTACTTCCTTTCTGCTTGCTGTGTAGAGGCCTGCAGGCGTAACTACCGCTGTAAGTTCGCAGACTATAGTGATCTACTGGATGAACTAATCGTCCTTAACCGCCGGGAGGATCTGAACAAGTACCGAAAACGGATCAAGTACTATGCAAAGATCCAACTGCTGTTCATAGATGACTTTGCAATCAGCAGGTATTCTGAAGAAGGCATCAGGATCCTGTACCACCTTCTGAAGCTTCGGGATGACCTCGGAACGTCCACTCTCTTCAGCTGTCAGTACTCACCGGATGAATGGGGAAAGCAGCTGAGCGATGAGAAGGAGTGCTACGGCAAACTCGATGGGATCCGGCGCAGACTCACCACGGGATTCACAGTCTTCATTGAGAAGGCTTAACATTCATTACTTATAATCAATACTGGATCAGCAGGGCGGAACGACCTCTGCTCTGCTGATTCATTAAACTGACCACTTAACATGGCCCTGTCTGGCCGGGAAGTGTGGCCCTGCTGGCCGTAGAAAGTGGCCATTTGCATTTATATAGTCGATTTTGAATTGTGCAGCCTTTTCACCAGTAAAGCCCATAGCAATATATGCAAATCCATCTTTTGTGAGCATATATTCAATATACTGCCTGTTTTGCTTGTCTCTATAATTCAACCTGAATATATTACCATCACTAAAAATACAGAATTTAGTCTTCTTAATAGTTTGGATTGCTGCATCAATATCTCTTAATACATGATCATGCCTTTTATCAAAAACATCGGCTATCGTTTTACTGCTAACGACTATCTTGCCTTTATAGTCCAATATTCCATATTCCTTATCCCATATTTTCAAATTTTTCATTTTCATATGCCCCCTTAAAATTAATTATTGATTTCCCCAAAAGTGGGGAGATCAGCCCCTCTGTATGGTTATACTGCATTTTCCCGATTTGAAATCAGGATATTTAGTTATTTTTCTTCCATACTGCCGTATGATTTACCTACCGACGCCTCGGCAACGATGTCTATATCAAATCCTGTTATAGGCAGCGATGCCTCCATAGCTCCTTTTATTATCAAAATGGCATCATCAATCCTGTCATCCGGGCACTCGAACACCAGGCTGTCATGGACTGTAAATATTGGCTTTAGATATTCTGGAAGCATTGTAATCAGCCTTGCCATTGACAATTTCAGTATGTCCGCCGCCAGGCCTTGCACTCCATGATTCAGTGCGCT
>JAQUNY010000190.1 GCA_028717405.1 Eubacteriales bacterium | reverse complement strand
AAGCGCTTTCAGGAATCAAGGCGGATTGCCTCGTAATGGAGGGGACCGGGGGAAGCAAACCTTTCCCTGATGAATCAGCCCATCTGAATGCGGAAAACTATGTAAGAAATGTGCGTGCAATGGCTGAAAACGAAGTTATAAGCAACAATACGGCGATTTTCGTCACACATATCTGCAGCGTCGGAAACAACTACAATCACGAGGAATATCAGGCGTATCTTGATGCCAACTGCAGATATAAGGCAACCGTCGCATACGACGGGATGGAATACTCATTGTAATTGGAAAAGAGTACTTTTACCCGTCGAAACACTGTCAGGATGCAGATTTTTTATTATATATGTCTTCAGCACGGGACTCATTTCCACTTTACCCATACTAATGACAAACGAGATATCATCTCTTGCCGCCCATGCCAGGAGCCTTGACGAAATTATCCCGGATGTCCGGCTGTTGGCTTCTGCTTTCGCTATCTCTGTCAGAGATACGATGGCAGTTGAAACAAAAAGGAAGGCAAAGTCGTCTTTTGTGGAGTAATAGCTGTCTGTTTCAAGATGTTCCAAATATTTTGAGGCGCATGTCTCGACGATATCAAGAAGTATCTCTGCGGAATATTTATCACGAAGCCTTCCCAGAAGGCAGATCATCCTTGCGTGATCAGGGTAATATATCGGGCGGTCATGCACCGCCGGTATGCGTGGAGGAGTAAAAAGCATCTCGCGCAGGAGGGCGGCAGCTTCGGGGACACCAAGCAGGCCCAGTGCGATTTTACTGTTGGATGACAGCGGCTCCGTGCCACAGCGGCTCCATTCAAACAGAGTCGGGACAATGATATCAGCAGGTATATTTTTGATTGACCAATAGGCAAAACCGGGATAATCAGAGGAAAGTACGGATTTTATATCTTCGGGATCAGTAAGCAGGATTGCTGATTCCCTGTATTCCCCTGTTCTGTCCCATGGCATGCCGGCCCGTGAAGTCTTTAGGGATAATCTTGGATCCTGCCCCTTTTCCTGATACCTGTCCTGTCTCTGACTCATTACCTGTTCCGGCATCTGTGTATGTTCCTGGCCGGGAATGCTGACGGCAGGCTTCCTGAGGTCAGCTATACCGTAATCATTCGATTTGTCCAGGCAGCCGCTTTTTCCCAGCATAGCCCTTAGTTCGTCCATGGGTACATCCCTTATATGTACATCATCCCTGATTTTCAGATAAGCCGCTGCCGCCGCAGCTTCACCGCATTTTTCCAAATCCTTTTTCATGCGAACGCATGATGCCATGTCATGATCGGTCCCCATAGACTTGCCGGCTGCCAGAAGCCCGTCGTAACCTTTTGGGATCATTGCGCCCAAAGGTACCCCGACCGAGATCCCATAGCAGTACATGGAGCAAATAAAGTGCCAGTCCTGGTAAGCCCTGCTTTCAAACGCAATGTCCCTGTTCACATTGTCAACCTGGGAAAATGCGTAAAACAGAGGACTGTCTGTCTTTCTGCCACTGAAATGATCTTCCAGAGTAAGGTATTCATCGGTAATAACATGCGGAGCTTCGCGAAGACCGAGTATTGCTCCTTCATATACGGCACGGTTTTCGCCGGAATAATGATCGAGGAGACAGGGCGGCTCTGAAGCCGCTTTGATGATCCTGCGGGAAAGCGTCTCTGCATCATGCTTTTCCATGCGGCCGCAGTGCTTCCACACCCCTCTGATAAAATCGCCGGATATTATTCCCACAGCCTTTGAAAACTGCTGTCCGAGATTATCTGATGTGCGGCCTTCAAATGATTCTGCACCAATGATCCGGCATATGGCAGCTTCACCGGTGCAGTCGATTGTCATTTTTGCCCTGACACTTATCAGCCTGCCTTTTTTAAGACAGACCAGGCCGGCCAGCGAATTTCCCTCCATATATGCGCCTGTTACAACAGTCTCATACCATAGAGTACAGCCGGCATTCATGGCCGTCCTTTCCAGGATGTAGCTCTTGACCGTCCCGGATAAACCTTCGCCATCGTTTTTCCTGTTGGTAGTCAAAAATCTGCCTTTGGCGTATTCCCTGCACTCGTCGTTAACTGATTCAAAACGCCCTCCAGGGGAGCCGAAATAATAGTCCCAGACGCAGCCATATGTTCCTGTGCCGCCCATGCCCGTGAGCCGTTCAATGCCAAGGACAGAAAGCCCGTTTTCGGCGGCGCATATTGCCGCCATTGAGCCTGTGGTGCCAAGGCCTGCCACTATAACATCATATTCACAGTCGAAATCCGGGGTTATCGTATAAAGCTGCATTTTGCACCTCCGTCGTAAGCTGATAACAAGTCTTTGTGCGAAGCGGAGGGCTCCCATACGAGTTTTCCGTTGCAGGCGCTTACACTGAACCTGTTTTCATAATCATAGGAAAATGAAGACGCTGCGGAGGCGATTTTCCAACCGGCGAAAACATCAGGAGATTTTCTGCGCCAGTAATCGTGAAGCTTATGTCTTGCTTCAGGCCATTCCGCGCCGCAGCCGACATTTACTTTCAACACATATTCCCCGCCATATTTGGCGGCATCATGGTATTTGCCTTCCATCACTGCCGCCTCATCATCTATGTAACCGCAGATATCAAGGGTGTCACCCGGCTGCGAATAAAGCATTGCACAGAGGCTCTTGCTGTAATTTATACTGTTCCGGCAGCTGCTGTAATTAACAAAATCCTGGCTGCAGCAGAGACCATATTGATTTTCAGGCAAACATCCTTCTGAAGTTGTATCTAAAATCATTGAGGTATGAACATCTGAAAAACCGTCTGCATTATATATTGTTATTACAAATCCTTCACCTGAGGGCTTGACAGACACTACGGCTGTCATCAGAAGGATGTTGATGCAGCTTTGCCTTATATATGAGGCAAGAACGCCGGACACAGGAAAAACATGCAATCTTCCGGAATCATCTATCAGCCCGCGTTTTTCCAGATCTGACAGAAAATAGCACGCAGTTTCCGAGATATTATTTCGTAATGAAAGATCACAGGATTTAATGTTCATGGAATCAATAAATTCACTGCCCAGAAGCATACTGCTCTCAATAATCAGGACATCGCCTCTTGAAGAGTACGACAGAGCTGCCGCAATTCCGGAAATTGTTGCACCGAGTATTATTTTTTTGTAATATTTTAAATTTGGCATTTTTTAACTCCGGGGAGCATCATTTGCCGGCAAATGAAAGCCCATCTTTCTTCTGTTTTGTCGATAAGGAAAGGATATCACAGTTCTCATGCACTGTTCAACAACATGTCTTAAACATATTTTGAATAGGATATTATAAATCGTACCACTTTTTATATTTACACTTTGCCGATGTGCAAATATGATAATAGATGTAGAACCGGACGTGACCGATTCCGGAAGAAAATGATACAATGAGATAATTAAACGGGAGTATAATAATGAAGCAGCTTTTTACCAAACTACCAAGACCATTTATTGTTGGAGTCATACATGGGAAAACACCTCAGGATGTCATGGCGTCAATGAGAAACGCGGGTTATGACGGGGCTCATGCATATAACCTGCACATCTCTAAACTGGCGCCCCAATACCTGGAAAAAGACAGCCTGAAAAAGATAATTGAATCAACATG
Source organism: Eubacteriales bacterium (assembly GCA_028717405.1). Classification (GTDB taxonomy): domain Bacteria; phylum Bacillota; class Clostridia; order JAQUNY01; family JAQUNY01; genus JAQUNY01. Next base: position 464 of record JAQUNY010000190.1, on the reverse strand, counting down.
CAGACCTGTGTGTGCACTTTATTATGCCTATATGCCATACACAGAGCAGCAAAGCAGCAATGCAAATTTAAAGGGAGATAACGAAGCCCTGAGGATAGAAAAGCTGCTTCTGGCTGTTGAAGCAGGCGCTGCTGCCATAGATATGCCTGCCGACACATTTAGGGCAGCATCCTGTGAATCCGGCGGGAAAGCAAAGAAAAACAGTGGCCAATTGCAGGACGGTGTTTTCGAAGGCCTTAAACTGTCGGGGATAACGTTTGAGAAGGCTGCATTGGAAAAACAGGCCCAAATGATTGATAAGGTACATTCGTATGGATCTGAAGTTCTGTTGTCGGTCCATACAGGCACTGTAATGAACTCCGCACAGACGCTGAAACTTGCCGAAAACCTTGAAAAAAGAGGAGCAGACATGCTCAAGATAGTAAACGCCTGCAATAATCATGAGGAAATGGCGGAGGGCATTA
>JAQUNY010000189.1 GCA_028717405.1 Eubacteriales bacterium | reverse complement strand
TTAACTCCAGTCGTTCAATAGATGCATTTACCCAGATGACTGATATGTATACAAAATATAAAGTAACCCTTAAAATGGATATGCTTACAAGGTTCAGGACAGGAGAGACACCAATAGTCATAACCGGATACACCTTTTATAATTCACTGATAGTAGGGGCGCCTGAAATCAATGGGTTATGGGAATTCTGTCCGATACCCGGGACGCTTCAGCCTGACGGGACCATAAGGCGTGAAGTAGGAACAAACCTTACGGCTACAGTTCTAATGAAGAATGCCAAAGATAAGGATTCAACCTGGGAGTTCATGAAATGGTGGACAAGCAGTGAAACCCAGGTCAGGTATGGCCGTGAAATGGAAAGTATACAGGGGGCATCCGCGAGATGGCCCACGGCTAACCTTGACGCTATGAACAAGCTGCCGTGGCCTACTTCGGCGGCAAAGGCCATCGCCGAACAATGGAAATGGGTCAAGCCGGTCCCTGAGATACCCGGAAGCTATATGCTGGGCAGGTATCTTGACAATGCAATACGTTCTGTTATCAATAACGGCACAAATCCAAGAGAAACTCTTCTCGACTGGGTAGATTTGATAAACGATGAGATCGCCCTGAAGAGGAGAGAGTTCGGTATGGAATAGAAAGGACGGAAGATATGCAAACTGCGGTTCAACAAGCCAGACCTGCAAAAAAGAAACTTAAGTTTTCGCAAAGATTTAAAAACAGGCTTCATGATATGAAAGAGTACAGGGCTTCGTACGTTATGATATCGCCGTTCATACTGCTCTTCAGTTTATTCACGATACTCCCTGTCGTTCTTTCGATCATTCTCAGCTTTACTTATTACAACGTTCTGGAATTCCCCAGATGGACAGGATGGTCAAATTACAGGAGGCTCTTCATAGATGATGAGGTGTTCCTTCTTGCCGTAAAGAACACTTTTGTGTATGCGGTAATAACAGGCCCGCTGAGCTATGTGCTGTGTCTGCTTTTTGCCTGGGTCGTTAATGAATTGCCCGGCAAGTTAAAGGCAGTAATGACCTTTGTGTTTTATGCTCCGTCAATATCAAATGCGTTCCTCATCTGGACGATATTGTTCAGCGGCGACATGTACGGTTATGCCAACAGCTTTCTCCTCAGGCTGGGTATTATATCAGACCCTGTACAATGGCTGAGTACACAAAGCTATATGATGCCCATATTTATTGTGGTAGCACTGTGGCTGAGCCTCGGCACAGCGTTTCTGGCAATGAGGGCCGGCTTCAATACAATAGACAAGCAGTATTTTGAAGCTGCCGCAGTGGACGGTATAAAAAACAGATGGCAGGAGCTTTGGTATATAACCCTGCCAATGATGGCCCCCCACCTGATGTTTTCAGCCGTGCTGCAGATAACAGGCGCATTTTCGGCAGGTGCAGTCGGCAACGCCCTGTTTGGTTTCCCGAGTACCGGCTATGCCACTCATACAATTATGAATCATCTTGCAGACTACAGCGGCATCAGGTATGAGAGGGGATATGCGGCGGCAATAGCGACCCTGCTCTTTATAGTCATGGTTGGGACAAATAAGGGCGTACAAAGATTGATCAGGAAGGTTGGTGCATAAAACATGGATCAGACTGTTTTGACCGATGCTCCGGAAATCACAGCCAGTGTAAAACTAAGGCGTGTTATAAGAAAGATATTTTCCAACAGGGCTGAGAAAATCAACAGGACGAAAATCGGTAATGCGGGTATATTCTTCTTCCTTGGATTATTCGGCATTTATAGCGCACTGCCTCTTTTCCTGACTATAATGCAGGCATTCAAGCCTTTGAACGAATTCTTCCTGTATCCTCCGAGATATATCCCAAGACAGCCGACAGCAGAGAACTTCAGGATGCTTTTAAGTTTAATGTCGACGACATGGGTGCCGTTTTCAAGATATGTTTTCAATACTGTTTTCATAACGATTTGCGGTACACTCGGGCATGTGCTTGTTGCCTCGCTTGCGGCTTATCCCCTGGCGAAGCATAAATTTCCGGGAGCCAAGTTTATTTTCAGCCTTGTCGTGACATCGCTTATGTTCCACAGTACAGTAACCGATGTTGTCAACTATATAACGATGTCTACACTAAGATGGGTCGACACATACCTGGCAGTTATTGTTCCAGCTTTTCAGAGTGTTATGGGCGTATTCCTTATGAGACAGTTTATGACACAGATACCCGATTCGCTTCTGGAATCGGCCAGGATCGATGGAGCAAGCGAATACAGGACGTTCTGGAGCATAATAATGCCTCAGGTCAAGCCTGCGTGGCTGACTTTGGCCATACTTGAATTTCAGAACCTCTGGAGGCTTTCAGGAAGCAACTATATTTACAGGGAAGAACTTAAAACTCTTCCGTATGCAATGAGCCAGATAGTGGCGGGAGGTATCATAAGGGCCGGCGCGGGTGCAGCGGCAACAGTTATACTGATGGCTGTCCCGATAATTTTCTTTATACTGGCCCAGACGCAGATACTCCAGACGATGGCTTCGTCCGGGATCAAGGAATAGGGAGGGATATAATTGAAAAAAACAGTATTATCAGCCTTAACGACATTATTTGTAATCATGGGGAGCCTCACGACTGCCCAGGCTGCGCCTCCTTATAAAGCCTACACTTACACCACGGTTGTTGGTTATACCTGGGTCGCACCGTCACCGGCGCCTTTCATCCCCAGAAAGGTCATTGATTCAAGGTCTCTTGGGGTTACGCTCAAGCAGCCTGAAGATATACTTCTCAAGAGCGGTAAATTCTACATCACTGATACGGGATCAAATAAAATCATTATCACCGACACAGAGTGGAATGTTATCAGGGAGATAGACGGATTTTTAAACGGAGAACAAACTGAGACCTTTAATAAGCCGAACGGGTGCTTTGTTATGGATAACGGCCACATTTTTGTTGCCGACACCGACAACAGCAGGATAGTGGAGCTGACAAATGAAGGTGAGCTTGTAAGGGTACTTGAACAGCCTAAGTCCGATGTTTTTAAAGAAGATTTTAAATATTTTCCAAGGAAGATAGTAATTGACAGCGCCAGCAGGATTTTTGTTGTTGCAAGGGGCGTTTATGACGGCATTATGGAACTTGATTTCAATGGAGAATTTTTTGGCTTTGTTGGGAGCAACAAGGTCACGTTCAGCGCTGCCGACCTTTTTTGGAAGAGAATATATACAAAGGAACAGCGGGATAAGATGATCCAGTTCATACCCATAGAATACACGAATTTCTGCCTTGATATTAACGGTTTCATGTATGCCGTTACCGCCACGGATGCAAACAATACCCCTATCAAAAAACTCAATCCTTCAGGTAAGGATGTGCTGAGAAGGAGCGGGCTTGTATCAAAGGTAAACGGAGATCTGATTACAACGGGTTCGCAGGTTTCCATAACCGGAGCGTCAAACTTCATTGATATCTGTGTCGACGAATATGACATATATAATGCGCTTGATTCCAGAAGGGGAAGGATATTCTCGTATGATGCAGACGGAAACCTGCTTTACGGTTTCGGGAATATCAACACCAACCAGGTGGGGACCTTTAAAAATCCCACATCCATCGAACTGTATGGTAATGACCTGATTGTTGCCGATGGGGCGCAGGGAAGACTGACAATATTTGAAATGACTGACTATGCATTAATGATCAGGCAGGGCGTGACCGAATATGCATCAGGCCTTTATGATGAGAGTATAGCAACATGGAATAAGGTATTGAAGTATAATGCCAATTTTGACCTTGCTTATGTCCAGATAGGAAAGACTCTTATCAGGCAGGGCCTGAGCCAGGAGTCCCTGGAATACTTTAAGCTGGCAAGATTCCGCGGGACCACAGCCACCGGATATTCCAAAGCTTTTACTGATTACAGAAAAGAATATTTACGGGAGCATTTCGGAGTCATGGCCACAAGTTTGGTAGTTATTGTGATACTGCTTTTTATCATAATGAGATATAGAAATAAGAAAAAGCCAAAGAATGACCCGAGGGCTGTAATACTGGAAGGAGGGGAGGGAATATAATGAAAGAAGCAATCAGATTTGCTCTGCATATAACCGTTCGTCCCTTTGACGGATTCTGGGA
>JAQUNY010000188.1 GCA_028717405.1 Eubacteriales bacterium | reverse complement strand
AAACAGGGGTTACAGGCGTATTGACAAATTAATAACGAAATTTCACCCCAGTTGTCAGGTGTATTATGGCGTAACCTGAGGGGGCACTCCGGGGACGCCATGGAGTGCCGGCAATCGCGTCCGGCATTAGCTCTTGCAGGTTAACGCGATAGAGCTTATGCAAAGGATGTGGGGTGCATCCTTCCGGAGTGCCCCTGCTGAAACCTCAAAAGTGAATACCATATATAAGTTATTATGTAATATATTAATTAAATTTAATATTTAAGGCATAATATATAAAAAACAGGTGAAACCTGCCTTGCAGAAGTGTATAATATAGTTGATAAACAAATAAAAACACTCTAAAGGAGGCTCACCTGCAATGGCAATTATACCACAAATTACAATATTCGACGCAATAAATTTTCAGGAACTCGGTGATTTGGAAACATTGAAAATGGTAATGGATAATATCCCGGACGAGGAACTTATGGGAAGGCTTGAGAAGAAGAGGGGCAACGGAAGGGACGACTATCCGGTAAGAGCAATGTGGAATTCCGTGCTGGCAGGCATAATATACAGGCATGGGAGCATTGAGAGCCTGATTGAAGAACTGAAAAGGAACGCCCAGCTGAGATATTTATGCGGATTCCGCAAGTACCGCGAAATCAGGGATGAAGAGGGCAATATTACGGGAAGCATGCCAAAGGTACCGGGATCATGGAATTATACCAGGTTTCTGCAAAACCTGATGGAGGAGCAGAAACTGATTGATGAGATATTCGATAATGTACTGGATGCCATAGTCAGGCTTTTGCCGGACTTTGGCAGGATGCTGGCAGTAGACGGAAAAGCAGTATCCTCCTACGCGCCGGCAGAGAACAAAAACACAACGCCGGACGGAAGAAGGGACACAGACGCCAACACAGGGATAAAGAAATACTATGGTGAGAACGAAGACGGAAGTAAATGGGAAAAGACAGTAAAGTGGTTCGGATATAAGATCCATCTGATAGTTGACGCGGTATATGAATTACCGGTGGCGTTCAATGTGACCAAGGCAAGCGAAGCAGAAGTCCCGGAAGCCAAAAAACTGGTTTACGGTGTTGGGAAAAAGCACAGAGATATACTTGAGCGGTGCCAATATTTTCTCGGCGACAGGGGCTATGATGACACGGAAATCATAAAAGATTTATGGAACGATTACAGAATAAAACCTGTTATTGATATGAGGAACATGTGGGGAAACAAAAAGGAAGTAAAGATGTTTGAAGGCAGGCACAACATCGTAGGCTATGATAATTTCGGGTGCATTTACTGCTACGACCCTGAGAAAGGCGAACGGCATATAATGGGGTTCGGAGGATTTGAAGAAGACCGCGAAGCATTAAAATATATATGCCCAAGTAAAAGCAGCGGGATAAGATGCAAAGGATGTGACAAATGCCCATACTACAACAAATCGGTCAGGATAAGGCTTGAGGAAGACAGGAGGAGGTTTACTCCTGTGGCACGTTCCAGCTACAAATGGGACCGGCTCTATAAATGCCGGACTTCAGTAGAAAGAGTCAACAGCAGAATCGACAATGTATACGGATTTGAAAAGCACACTATTCGCGGAATAAAGAAGATGAAGCTAAGAGTAGGCCTGGGTCTCATGGTCATGTTGGTGGTGGCGTTAGGAAGGATAAGGCAGTCCAATCCGGAATTGATGCGAAGTTTGAAAACGGCGTAGGATGAGGAAATAAACAGAACGAAATGAGGTAATCCACAGGATGTCGGCTTTAACCTGCAGAAATTTGTTGCTGTCTGCAGGGGATGAGATTTTGCACCTTAAAAAACGGCTTAATTTATAGAAGAAGGGCTTAATATAAGGCTATCGAGCTGTGGTGTCAATGGCGCAACAGCATGCCAATGATATCGATTGGCCAAAATTTTATAAAAAATGGCTACAACGCAGATTGCTCTGGAAGACATAAGTATTCCGCTGTTTCCTCGGCGCATGATATGATTCTTGGTTTATCAAAAGTTGGCATGCGCATAGCCTGAGCTCTATTAAACTCAGGATTTTTGAAGGCCGCCAACCGCTTTAAATGGTTTAATGCTCCTTGTGAAATACCGATTTTTGATATGAATAACATATTAGCTTTTACAATATCAATACTCTTTTGGAAATCATCTTTTGACAGCTTGCTTCTGCTTTTTTCCCATGGTTTTTGTGTTTCCTCTTCATCTGTTTTCAGCACTCCAAGTTCATTATCCTGACATAATTTTGATATCAGCATCTCTACATCATCTTCAGAAAGCTTCCGGATTGAGGCTAAAAATGCCCATTGATCATCGAACGGTTGAAAATGCTCATCAATAAAAACACTGTTACCATCTTTTCTTGCAGCTTTTTGCAATGGTAAAGCAATTAAATTGCCCAACCCGCCTTTTGGCATAATATCCTGATTTGGGAAGAACCTGTCATATGACTTGAAGGTGATTTCATGCCGTTTACTCATGGCATAAGTGAGTAATACACTGCCGAGTTTCCTTGCTAAAGAAGCAGCTATAGGACTTTCAAAGAAAAACCACATGTGAGCTCCATTACCTGACCGTGACCGTTCAACAGAAATAGGAATTTTGTGTTCCGAACAAACTTCTCTTAGTGTCGAAATATCTTTTTGCCATCCCTCAGCGTCAAAATCTATGGCTAAAAAATAACATGTCTCGTTAAGGCACATAGGATATATTCCTACAATGAATTTGTTTTGGTCACGAGGGCCATTACTACAAAGATCTTTTCCACGGAGATGGGCATCAATTACCTTTTCGTCTAAAAAAAGATAGTCTTTATGCGTGCAATCAGCACATTTAGTTTTTGCCTTTTGGCAGATGCCCGGCCTCCATTCGTTGGCACATGCAGGAGCATATCCTGAAGTTCCTTTCTTAGGATTCTCCCATCTCCTGGCATAAACATCCTCACGCCCTCTAAAAAGTGACATAAACAGACTGATTTTTGCCATAGGATCTGAATTATTGTTTATATCCGGACATAAGCCCTGGCTGACTGATTCCTGTGTAAATATAACCGGTTGAGGTTCATCTTCCGGTGTTTCATCAGAGGTATTACGAGATTGAATAATGTCAAATTGAGCTTTCAGGCTTTTTACTTCTTCCCGCAGGTTTTCTACTTCATTTCTCAGATTTTTGTTCTCACTCATTAATATCTGGTATCTTCTAAATAGCTCTTCAAAATCCATGATTTTCCTCAGTACAGGCAGTTAATCAGTATCCCATGCATAAAAATCATCGAAATGTACTGATTCACCATTTTAATTATCGCAAAAAACGACTGCTAAAAATGGAAGCAGCATAAGCCTACCGCATTTCCATTATCACATAAACTGTACATATATACAATTACTCTAAGAGAAGGAGACCACTCGCGCCAATCCTTAGATGTTGCTCTTCCTTCAAATCTCATAGTATAATTTAAACGGACCCTTTTCCATATGGAATGAAGAGTTAAAAATGTGGAGACGCTTTTTGGATAGGATACTTTTATGGTAACTGCTCTGAAATATCTGGCTGATGATTTTTTGAATATTGGTATTGTAGACGGTACTTACAGGCTTATAAAACTGGAGAAAAACAGTTCAAGATTACACTGTCATGACTTTTACGAAATAATTCTTGTAGCCTCATTATAAATTACTACTCTGTTTGGATTTCCTGCCATATTCATTTTTTTCAGCAGTTTTGGTTGCGTCAGGTTGGTTATATCAACTGTTTCCATATTGAAAATCCCCCTGCGCCTTCGCTCAGATAGACAAAGCCATCATAAACGCTGACATAATAAGCAATCCCGTTTGCTTTAATTGTGTTTATTTCGACTATTTCCGGCCGGTTTTTTACGGTCGCTAACATCAATAATATGAACACCTTCCTCGCGGGCGGTCATGAAGACAGTGTTGTTTGGCTTTTTTATATAATTGTATAGATCCCGGAGCAGAGCATGAGTTACTATGCGGCAACAAAAAAGCTGCAACAGAACCAATGTCTATTGCAGCCTTTTTTCCAGTTGGAGCCCTCAAACGGAATCGAACCGTTGACCTCATCCTTACCATGGACGCGCTCTGCCGTCTG
>JAQUNY010000187.1 GCA_028717405.1 Eubacteriales bacterium | reverse complement strand
CACCATGTTGAGCAATTTCGTGACATTTTAACTGCGCAGATTTGTGTCAGATCATTTAAGCAGTAACACCACGGGCATGAACTGTCATAGTTTTCTTCCGGGAAATCCGGACAATTATATGCCCAATGTTGCAATATATGAATATGTGGAAATGCATAATCATACCTTGAACAATAATCACATGTATATAAAGTGTAATAATCTATTGCTACGCGATCACATGTTTCATACTCTAAGGTATAAATGTCAAAATATTCATGCGATGGTACTTCCCTATATTCAGCAGATATATATCCTGCGCATTCAGCAAGACAATTACCAATTCCGCAAACTGGACATGTGGCTCCAGTCGGCTCACCTGCGAATACAGTTGCAACGCTGGAAAGCATTAACACTACTACCAGTACAATTGTCAAAATACTCTTTTTCATAATAGATTCCTTTCTTTTCTGATTTGTTATGTTTAATATCGTACTTGAGTATTAATTTTATTAACCATACCACCCCCTTCCTACTATTCTCTGCAGAGAATAGATGATTTTATATAAAACCGGTTTTACGCATTATTAAAGATTCCAACAATTCACAACAAAGATATGGCGCAACTAGTCCAGGTGAGTTAGTAATAGACCTCACTGCTATAGCTGGTATGAGTCTCAATGATTTCCCAGTATTCATTCAGCGCATAATGAGTCAGCTTTAGTCTGTAGTAATATCCGCCCACTACATACCAGTCTCTCGATAGATAAACATAGTCATAATCAAATGAATACCAGGTTTTTATTGTGTTCCATTCACCGTTATATTGCTGCAGCTCAATTACAACCCCGGCAATATACCCATCCTGTACTTCAGTTGCTCCCTCACAGGTCAATTTTCCGCCAAAATTGAGAGTCAGATTATTATAATACGATGTAATGGCAATGAATCTTGGCGCAATGATTGCAGACTCCTGATCCGTGCTGATATTTTCTTCGTCAAAAGCAAAAACATTTCCACAATAAAATAAGATAGATGCTACAGCTAAAGCTAATACCAAATAATTCAAACGCTTCCTTTTCATCTTGCACCCCTATCCGCTATTTGTACTTAACTTGTAACCATAAAATAGCCTCTATATATATAACCATTTTAATAGCGTTTTGGGGACAATTTTTTGAAAATATTTTATTTTTTTATACATTCTGCATCATATAGCCGTCACTGATACCTTTGCCGACGGTCATCCGGCATTATCGAACGGCCGATCTGCTTCGCAAAACCAGCTATTACATTGCGCCATATGCATATATCATTGGGAAAGGATATAATTCCTTAAACACCGATCATAATTGTACAATTCTACGGCATTGCCCTGCCACATATTTGTCATGTGTAACCAAAACAATTGTTTTCCTTTGTTTATTAAGCTCCTTCAGCATATCAAGAACCATATCGCGATTTTCTTCGTCCAGAGAGCCTGTCGGCTCATCTGCGAGTATTATACTACATGGTTTCAACATGATTCTCGCCACAGCAACCCGCTGTTGCTCACCACCGCTTAATTCATATACATACTGCTTTTCGAAACCCTGTAAATGTACATAATTGAGCGCCTCCTGCATTTTCAACCTTTTTTGCTGCTTATTTCCCTTGACATATTTCATTGCTATCTTCAGATTGTATTCCACAGTCTCATCATCTATAAGCGCAAAATTCTGGAATAGATAACATATACTATTTCTTAAGAGCTTATTTGCTTTTGAGCTGTTTGGCCTTATATTGACGAAGCCATTTACCATAAGATCACCCTCGTCAAAATTTTCAATTAATCCTATAATATTGAGAATTGTGCTTTTTCCACAACCACTGGGACCCATCAAGGCGAGAAAGTCGCCTTCCAGCACTTCCAATGATAAATTCCTGAATATTACTTTCTGCCCGTATTTTTTAGTAATATTTTCTAATCGAATAACAGAAGTGGCCATGACTATCCTCCTTTTGTAACTGCCGTTAATTTTCTTTTTTCAACAAAACCTATTGCCAGAAATGATATTATAATCTCAAATAACATACAGCCGGCATTTAATATGATTACCCGCGTTATACCTGCAGAATTAATAAGACCAGTAATTATAGACACAAAAAACCAACCCGCTATAACCAATGAAAAATATGGCTTGTACCTATCTCTTTTTCTGTATCCATGAAACTGTTGAATCGCTAAACGCACCTTGTATTGTTCAAAATAGTTATAGATATTATGAACAATAATGAGTACTATAATCCCACATGTTAATAACAATATAACAGATAAAAACAATAATCTGTCGGTAATAGTTTTAACTTCAGATGCTACATAATCGTAGACAGAAGGTATATCGGCAATATATTGCGAGAGTCCATACTCCCTTAGTTTTGACCTTATAGATGCAGATGGGTTCAATGGATCATCAACCTTGATTTTAAACGGATTTCCTGAATATGCAATAATTCTATCATAATCTCTGATTTTACCATTTGATTCGGTTATTACTCTGATTATAGCATTTTTAACTCTATTCCCACTGATGGGATTTATATCTATTCTATATGTAAATAATTTCTGGTCTTCTTTTATCCATAATATTTTAATTTTCTGGTCTGGGGTCTCTGGCTTTTTATCGTAACCGTTTGCTAAATTATTATAATATTCCATTATTTTTGTTTCATAAGTCATATATTGCTCAGGTACTAATAAAATATAATCCGTTTCAGATTCATCTATATTTATTCTCTCACCCTTGATATCATAAATAGGATTGACCTTCAGGTAATTAGGGTTTACCTCTACTTTATCTCTTTCATAATCTACAGGATGCTCATTCACCACACGTTCACGCATTAATGGCCAATAAATATAGAAATCTGCCAATATTGAACCTTTCTTATTAAAATACATATATAATTCCTTCTGTGCTTCACGAAAACTGTCGGTATGCAGAAAATTCTCCGACGGTATATCACGAATAGAAGGTATTATTGCATATTCTTTTGTCGCTTCCCATATTTTAAACGAATTTATATAGTGCGAATAAACAATACTATATTGCGTAGAAATGAATAAAACTATAGATACAGTTATTACTGATAATACCAGTTTAATAATAGTATTCATAATGATAATTGCCTTTACCGGTCGTTTATTTTTTATAATATCAGATATGGTTATCCTACAGGCATATAGAAAAGGTAGCGATACTGATAAAAAAGTCAATACGAAAAGCAGGCAATTCTGAATTATCAGTTTTGATAGAAATATATAAAAGAATTCATTATATTCTTTAATCAGAAATGGGACAAATATAAGCGGAATAATTGTAAAAATAACAAATTGCCAGGCCATAATTGGTAATATGCGATATAGCCAGATTGTGCCCATTTTGAATCCAAACATTTTTTCAATGCCTATTTTTTTGTATGAGCTGAGGATGTCATAAAAAATTAATAACACCAGTAACAGATATAATATTATCATGATGATATAAATCAAGTAACTATATATAGAATCGGAATTGTGCAGGATTTCTCTTTGTTTGCAAACAATTCCGGCTTGGTTCAAATCATTTATAAAAGAATCTATATCATGTGGATTGTTCAATTGCAAAATCGCATCGCCATCATATGCAGTACTTCCGCCCGGCATACTTTTCAATGTATGGATTTCAAATAAATCATCTCCTGCAAAGTCTGCAATTTGACCTATTTGTTTAATATCTCCAATTTCTATGGTAGATAAAAATTTGTCGGAACCTATTTCCTCAAAATCCCAAAAGCGGCCTTGAACCAGTTTAAAGTTTTCAAAGTAATGCCAGTCCGTCAAATATATATATTTTGCATAACCAATTCTTCCAGAATATCTGATGATTTTTGTTAAAAAAATATTCCCCTGGTACTTTTCTAAGAAGGTTTTTAAAACTATATACACTTGGTCCTTTGACAATTCACCACTATAAACAATCATCTGAAAACTTTCTTCTGTCTTTTCCGCATTATTTATAACATTCAAGGAATTCTAATTTTCAATATAGAATAAAGTATAAAAAGATGCTGTTGATATTAAAATAAGTATCAATACA
>JAQUNY010000186.1 GCA_028717405.1 Eubacteriales bacterium | reverse complement strand
TCGGGAATTACCTGCCTGTGCCGCCGAAGCTTTACAGAAAAGGAATAAAGGATTATGTCAGGATCACTGATGCCCGCATGAGCGGCGGAGCCACAGGTACAGTGGTGCTGCATGTTTCGCCTGAGTCTGCGGTGTGCGGACCTCTTGCGGCGGTGAGAGACGGCGACATAATTACCCTTGACACGGACAGAAATATGCTGCATCTTGAAATAAGCGATGATGAAATGACGAAAAGGCTTGCCGCTGCTGTCCCAAAAGAGCATCCCGATATAAGGAGGGGATTCATACGCAATTTTATTGATAACGTTTTACAGGCGGATGAAGGCTGTGACATGAAATATCTTTGAACGGGCAGCGCCGGATAATTTTGCCCAAAAGCTTTATAATGCTGCCACGATGACATTATAATGAAGTTATGGTGAGGTTATGGCGCTGTTTTGATGATGATGATGAATGTTGATATGCGATTCTATCCATATGAAAGGAAAAAGAGAAAATGAAAAGTGATTTTCAACCAAAGAGTTTATCAGGGAAAGATTCAGAAAGCAGGGAGTCTGTAAAGCATAGTATTACAGGTAATAGTTTAAAAGGCATCTGTCCTATAATAGCCCAGCCCTTTACAGAAAAAGGTGAAATTGATGAGGAAGATATGCGTTCTCTGCTCAGGGCGCTTATTGGCGGAGGCTGCCATGCAGTTACTCTTTTCGGTATTGCAGGGGAGTATTATAAGCTGAGCGAAAACGAAAAAAAGAGAATAGCTGTAATAGCTGCCGAGGAATGCGGAAAAACTTCAACGCCTTTGATAATATCAGTTACGGAGCATTCAACAGAAGCGGCTGCCGGACAGGCTGAATATTTTGAGTCTGTGGGTGCGGATTGCCTTATGCTTCTGCCGCCATTTTTCCTTAAGCCTTCAGGAGAAGATCTCTACAACCATATGAAAAGGGTAGGCCAATCGGTTAAAATCCCTGTCATGATACAATATGCCCCTGAACAGACCGGTGTTGCAATTTCTCCCGCAATACTTGCCAGGCTTTATGCCGAGGCCCCGAATATCAAATACTATAAAATAGAATGTAAACCTGCCGGGGGGTATATCTCAAGCCTTCTCAAAACAGCTGGTGACGGCATCAGTGTTTTTGTGGGGAATGCCGGATATCAGTTCATTGAAGCCTTTGACAGGGGAGCTGTCGGAGCCATGCCGGGTTGTTCAATGTTTGATGTGTACCTGAAAATGTATAATGAGTATACACACGGTCGCAGGGATCTGGCAATGGAAACGCATAACGCGCTTCTACCGATGCTGAACCATATCAGACAGAATGTTGAAATGATAATTTATTACGAAAAAAAGATCCTTAGAAAACGAGGAATAATTAAAAGCGACTACTGCAGGATGCCTGCGTTCACACCCGATGCACATTATGACAGGCTTTTTGAAGAGCAGTACGAGCGGATAAGTAAATTTTTTGCAGGCTGATATTGATCATTGCTGAGCTCAATTATTTTCGTAAGATTTTGAAGGATTTATGGTATCAGCATGGTCGCTTTCCTCAGATTTCCTGTATTCCAGTGGAGACATCCCGGTTTCAGCTTTGAAAAGGCGGGAAAAATAAAACTGATCGAAGATACCGACTGAATATGCCACTTCTCCGACAGTAAGGCCGGTGCTCTCGAGCAGCCTGCGGGCTTTGTTTACCCGGAGGTTTACGAGCCATCTGGTCGGAGTAGTACCGGTTTCCTGTCTGAATATCTTTGCGAAATAACTCCTGTCAATTTTCAGGTTATCAGCGACATCAGCAGATGATATCCCATGCTCGTAATTGTATTTCATGTAATTGACCGATTGTTCCACATAGCCCGTCCGAAATGGAGATTTACGGCTCCTTACCTGTTCATTCTCCGCAAGACATGCGAAGAATCTGTGGAGAAGGCTGATGCAGTCTATTTTGCTGGCGACATCTTCCTCGGAAGATTTTCTGTAAATGAGTTCCATGATGTTGCGGATCTCGTCTGCATTTGCCACAGGGAAGACAGGTGAGCCCGGATTTATACCGAGCATATCCATATATTCATCAACAAGCTTCCCGTACAGGCCAAGCCATTGTATAGTCCAGGGCGTATCCCTGTCGACCTTATAGAAAACTTTGTTATTCGGGAACATAACCAGAAGATTATTTGCATTTAATTCAAAAAATTTATCGTTTGTTTCAAGTCTTCCATGCCCCTCGTTTATAAACACAAGGAGATAATGATCGCGTATTGCCGGCCCGTATCTGTGATTATAAACAGCAGTCTGCTTCCCGCAATAATACATATTTAGACCGGCATTGACGAGAAAATTGAAAGCCTGTTCAGTAAGGTGGCGGCTGGTGTTTAATTGAAGGATGTCTTCTACCGACTGCCTGCGGTCAACAGGTGGCTGAACAGTGCTAATACGATGGGCTTTCTGAGGGCTGTACGCCGGACTTGTCTGTGCCGACGGGTTTTTCTCTGTTTTTTTCTTGTTACAATTTGTACTCTTGTTCATATCCGTAAAATTTCAGCTATTCACCAACTATCTTTACAAGCACTCTTTTGCGCCTCATCCCGTCAAACTCACCGTAAAAAATCTGTTCCCAGGGGCCGAAGTCCAGCTTTCCTCCGCCGTGATATGCATGGCATTGCAGAGGAGCAGCCCTTCCCTAAAATAATGCAGCTTTTGTGATGCTGTTATTACATTATCGATTATAACATATAAAAGAAATGGAAACGGAGCTGATTGGAAAGTGAAACAGCTGACCGGAGCCACCGGAGCATGGTAAGACAGACTATTGAGGGGGCAATCATCTGTTGAAGGATCAGTCAGGGAGCAAAAATTTTGTCGGTTTCAGTACGCAATCCGTCAAAGTAGTACGATTCCAGAGCCTCTCCTTTTCTGTACATTCTGCTTGTCTCGATTTCATGATCCTTAAAGCCATAAACCATAACGGTTTCTGCTTCAGGATCAACTATCCAATACTCCCTCACGCCTGAAAGCATATAAGTGTTGAGCTTGAAAGTCATATCTTTCGTACGCGTGCCACGGGACATGATTTCTATGACAAGGGAAGGTGTCCCCATGTAACGGCAATTTTCGTTCGTTTTCTCATTTGTGTCGCATGCTATCAGAAGGTCAGGCTGCATGACATCCGGATCTTTGAAGCCCTGTTTATAAAAGTGCACATCAAAGGGCGCAAAAAACACTTCACAGGTCCTGCCGGCCAGATAGCTGTTAAGTATCAAAAAAAGGCTCCTGGAAATTTTCTGGTGCATGACACCAGGCGACGCCAGCAGATGTATTTCACCGTTTATATATTCCATCCTCAAATTGCTTTTCTCATATATTTTAATAAATTCATCATAAGATACTCTCATACCTCCATAACTGTAATCCAGGGATGTTTCCTTAACAAACAAATACCGCTCCATGTCAGTTATATAAGGAGAGAGTCTTGCTGCCTTCCCGCCGTGTTTTGTAATAACAACCTCATGGTTGTCAATGACGTAATCAAGGTATTTTCCAAGATTCATTTTTAATTCTGTGGCTGTGATTGTATTGTGCATATCTTTGTCTTTCATAAAGCATCCGCCTTTCTTCGTACGATAAGAATAACATATCGCACGAATAAAATAAACTAATCGCACGATAAATTTTCAATGAATTCTATGATTATTAAATTGAGTTCTTTCAGCAAATTTAACAGGTTAGTCGCAAAAATCCATAAAATGAACGAAATATTTTATTCAGTACAAATCAACCCGGCAGTACAATCTAATTGCAGTAACGCAGGGATATGGAGCCGGAAATCTCGAACCGGGTCGTTTGACTGTGATGATTCAACTGCAGTGCAGCAACGGGCATGTACTAAAATTTTAATGGTAAAATATAAATAGACGAGGGAGGACAGAAAATGTCAAAAAGAACAATAAAGATGTTATCAAGGATGGCAGCCCTTCTTATTGCCGCATCTATGCTGATGACAGCCTTTGCGTGCGAAAAAGAGGATGAGGAGCCTGCCGCGACAACAGGTGCCGCGGCAAAAACAACTGTTTCAGCGGCAAAAACCAGTGCAGCAAAGTCCGCTTCGGCAATAAAGACATC
>JAQUNY010000185.1 GCA_028717405.1 Eubacteriales bacterium | reverse complement strand
GAAGCAACCGGGCAGAGTTAACTCCTGTCCGGTTTGTCTGTGAAGCTGATAGGCTCCGATTTGAAAAAATGTTATAATAATTGCACTGCACAAATCTCCATTTCGGCATGCTGAAAGGGATAAAAGCAGACTGAAAGGGATAAAACAATGAAAGCTCTTGTCCTTAAGGAATATAATCATTTTTCATATGAGGATGTGCCGGTTCCCGAAATAAATGACGATGAGGTCCTTGTGGAAATCAAGGCTTGCGCAATATGCGGCAGCGACGTGCATGGGATGGACGGAAGCACCGGCAGGCGTGTCCCGCCGATAATCATGGGCCATGAAGCCTCAGGAGTTATCGTCAGGACAGGCTCCCGTGCCGTCGGATATAAAGCCGGCGACAGGGTCACCTTTGACTCGACACTTTACTGCGGTGAGTGCGCTTTCTGTAAAAGAGGCGAGATAAATCTCTGCGACAAAAGGAAAGTCCTCGGCGTTTCATGCGACGAATACAGGATGAATGGAGCCCTGGCTCAATTTGCGGCAATCCCTGCCAGGATACTCTATCCTCTGCCTGAGGGCATATCCTTTGAAAATGCAGCTATGGTGGAACCGCTATCCATTGCCTGGCATGCTTTGGCCCGGACAAAGACTGATATTTCGACCAATGCGGCGATATTGGGCTCCGGTATAATCGGCCTGCTTATAATACGCCTGCTTAAGCTTGCAGGATGCAGAAAAATTATCGCCGTCGACAATGTAAGATCAAAGCTGGACATGGCTCTTGAATTCGGCGCAGACAACTGTCTCGAGGCAGGCAAGGCTGATATCCCGGCGGAAATCAGGTCACTTACCGGCGGATTTGGCGCCGACACAGCCTTTGAAGCCGTCGGCATACAGCCCACATTCACCGATGCGGTCGCCTGCCTGAGGAAAGGCGGCGAACTGGTCCTGGTAGGCAATGTAAAACCATCGCTCGAATTCCCTCTCCAGTCCGTAGTGACGAGACAGATAAGGATCTCAGGTTCATGCGCCTCTGCAGGCGAATATCCTGAGTGCCTTGATCTTATTTCCTCAGGCCGGGTCGACCCCGGCAGACTGATCAGCGCCGTCGCCCCGCTTTCAGAAGGCGGCACATGGTTCAGAAAACTTTATAACAAAGAACCGGGGCTGCTAAAAGTCGTACTGGTGCCGTAGAATCAGACTCAGTAAAAACAAAAGACACATGACGGATAACAGATGGCAGGCAAGATATGGCAGAGAAAGGCTGTAATAAATTATGGAGAAATCATTCAGCTCTAACGACAAAATCGGTATTGGGATAATAGGCGCCGGAAAAGTAAGCCACCTGCACGCACAGGCAATCGCTCAGATACCGGGAGCAAAACTGCTGGCAGTCTGCAGCCGCAATATTGAAAAGGCTTCAGACTTTTCAGCAAAATACAATGTCAGGGCATACACTGATATCGACGAAATGACCAGGCATTCAGGCCTTGATATGGTTATAATCTGTACCCCTCATCCGGCACATGCAGCCCCCGCAATAAAGGCAGCGGAAGCCAAACTGCATATCCTTGTGGAAAAGCCCCTCGCCTCAGGCCTTGCGGATTGCGACGCAATGATCGGGGCTGCTTCTGTAAACAATGTGATACTTGGGATGGTGTGTCAGCGCAGATTTTATCCCCCGGTGCAAAGAGTAAGAAATGCTATTGACGAAGGCAGGATCGGAGATCCAATTATCGGCCTTGTCCATATGCTCGGCTGGAGGGATGAGGCCTATTACAAAAGCGATTCATGGAGAGGCACCTGGGACGGTGAAGGCGGAGGTGTGCTGGTCAATCAGGCACCTCATCAGATCGATCTGCTCCAATGGTTCATGGGCCCTGTCGACACTCTTTATGGCTGCCGGGCAAACCTTAATCATCCTTATATAGAGGTCGAAGATACCGCAATGGCAGTTATAAAATTTAAAAGCGGAGCTCTCGGCAGCATATTGGTCAGCAACTCCCAGAATCCCGCACTTTTCGGCAAAGTGCATATTTTTGGCTCAAACGGCGCAGGCGCAGGCGTTCAGACCGACGGTGGCGCCATGTTCATAGCAGGTATGTCGAATATAACTGAACCGCCGGTCAATGATCTCTGGACTATAAAAGGTGAAGAAGATATGCTGGAAAAATGGAAAGTCGAAGACACTGTGTTTTTTAACAGTATTGACCCCATGATTTATTTCCACATGAAACAGGACGAAGACTTCGTAAACGCGATAAGAGAAAGAAAAAGCCCTCTTATTGATGGAAAAGAAGGCCGTAAAACAGTTGAAATATTCACCGCGGTATATCGCTCAGAAAGAGACAGCCTGCCTGTAAAGTTCCCGCTTGCACCTGAAAAAGAACGGAATGATTTCGATGGCAGGCTTTCCGAAAACAGCAAATAAAACCGGTATTATTTTATTCCAGCGTTATCATCAAGTATCTTCTTGAAAACAGATACAATATGCTTTCCCTTGTTTATTGCCAAAGTATACTTGACATTGTCCTTAATGAAATCTGACAGGATATCCAGAGGCGGTATCATTGCGTTGACCTTTTCATCAAGCACCAGTTTTACCTGCAGGGTCTTCATCCTTTTCCTGATATCTGTCCTGTTCCCATCCTCATCTCCGCCGTCAACATATGTAGGAGATGCTTCTCCCGTCACAAGGCGGTCGGTCAGCAGTTTGTCTACTACCGAAACAAATCCCCTGCTCTTCTGGTCGGCAATGACTTCCGCGTCTTTCAAATCTTTATAGTCATAAGTTTTTGGTTCATAATTTTTATCATACTTTAAAGCCCATTTTTTATTCTTTTCATCAAGGAAAATAATAAAATCGTTGTGACACACTTCCTTACTGATATCAAAGCCCATATCATTGAGTTTGTTACGTAATTTATTTTCTTTGATTCGCTTCCTTCCCTGTAAAACCGTGACCAGAATAAACAGAATTACTACCAGACCCAAAATTACGAAATAAAGCTCCGGTATTAAACTTCGCATAACTTTATCATCCTTCCTTTTCTCTGCCTTGAGCTCTTCCGACTGCAGATGAATTTCGCTGATATTATTCTTCCCTATATTATTTTAACAGAATTTTCCGTCTTTTCAATACTTCGTACCAAATACAAAGCCCATAGGGTCTGAATAGTTACCCAAAGCCAAAACAAGATTTCTTAATTTCAGCATCAATCAAACTGACTCTATGGCATCACAATCCTCAATATTTCCGGATAATTTTTCACATTATGGCAAGGCTTTGTTATATAATACCTTGTAGATACCTTGTGGATACCTTGCAGTGCCATATACTATCAATAAAGCCTCGCTCAGGAGGAGGACAAATGCAACCGACACAAACGCGGATCAAAAAAGCAGTGACAAGAGCTGTTCTTACAGCAGCACTTGTTATAACAGCAACGATTTTCCTTCTTAACTCGGTAATAATAAATACAGTCCTGTCCGGCAGGCATTTCAGCAGCTTTTATGACAGACACCAGCCTCTTGCTGTGCTGCTTGACACTTCTGAGACAGAGGCACAAACAGCAGAGGGCGTTGATACTGCCGGGGGCGGAACATCCGCCGGTAATAATGCCGGAACTGATACCGGAACTGATACCGGGAGCATATTATATTATGCAGATCAATATCTTGACAGAGAATGGTTCCCGGATGAGCCGGGTGTTTTAATAAAAGGTTTATTTAAATATATTACCGGGATGTCAGGTTCTCTGCCAACAATGAATATCAGCCCCGTAAAAGGAATACTCGCCGATGTTGTCACATACGAAGTTATTGTACCCGGGCCGAGAGATGAAGCCGCATTTAAAATTGCCCTGATTTTCAAAGCCTTCGACAGCCTTATAAAGAGTCACGGAATACAGCAGGGCGATGCTGCCATCCCCGACAGCAAGCTGGACGCCATAATGAATTCCGCAGAATTCAAAGCGCTGGGGATCGAAATAGACAAAACAACCCTTAATGATGTGCTTACATCCTACGTAAACATGAGAGCTTCCGGGACAGGAAGTGCCGACATAATGCAGACAATTGTCATTAAAGTCCTCGACGGCATGGCAGGCCTGGTTGATGTATATGATGAGCTGGATCTCAATGTGTTTTCTGAAAATTTA
>JAQUNY010000184.1 GCA_028717405.1 Eubacteriales bacterium | reverse complement strand
CACCGGATTCATTATCAACAAAGCCTCCATTTCCCTGCGCATCACGCTTCCAGTATGAACCATCCGGCAGCTTTGCATCCAATTCTTTTGTTTTCAGATTGGCTTTTATGTAGGCTCCGTCTGAAGTCATCCCATCGACCTCTCCTGTTTTGCTGTCAGCCTTAAAGTGCGAACCGTCGGCGCCCCTATAATTCACACTTCCGTCGACATACTCTTCATATGTGCTGCCATCGGCTGTTTTACATTTTATATTGCCTTCGCTGTCACGGCTTGCAACAGTTCCATCATCCCCTTTGACCTCAGCAGAGCCATCCGGCTTATATGTAATTGTCATGTCTTCGGTCCTTATTTCGCCCTCGAAAACATGCTGGTCGACCAGCTTTGATTCCATCTTGCCTTTCTCATTGCTGGCAGTGACCCATTTCTGTTTCGTCCTGACTATGAGTTTATTACCATCTGGATAGGAGACTACCACGGCATCGGGTTCTTCGGGATGCCTGGTGCCTATTGCGCCATTTTTACCCTCTACGGTAACAACATTACCCGCCTCATTCCTGGTAATTTTCATTCCTTCAACTGTGGTTTCGGTACTCGTGCCGTCAGGATTATAATTGATTTCTTCGCCATCAGGCTTAACATGGGATAAGGTACCATCCGGCTTTTTGACATAAAATCCCTCATCATCTGACGATGTGACCGTTCCATCTGGCCATTCTTCCCAGGTTGACCCATCCGGATTTTTGATCTGGACTGTGCCGTTGGGGAAATGGACAGCTTTTTCGCCGCCTGTATAGGAAACCTCGATATTGCCATTGGGCATCCTGGAAATACGTTCACCGTCTGCCCCTGTTGTAAAGTCAGGATGATCCGGTACCTTGGCCCGCTCATAAGCCGGATCGCGCCCGGATGTTTCTCCGGCGCCGGCCTCTGCGCTGCTTTCTGCGTCGGGCGGTGCACCTTGTGCGCTATCTGCGCCTCGTGCGCCCGGCGTTCCAGGCGTTCCAGGCGCTCCGGGTAATCCGGACATCCCTGCTGCCCCTGCAGTTGAAGCCGCCGAAGCTGACACTCCCGCAACACCCGCGGCTGCTCCGCCTGCCGCTCCGCCTGCTGCACCTCCAGCCGCTCCAGCTGCCACTCCGCCTGCCGCAGAGCCGATTGCCCCGCCCAGCGCTGCCACAATTGCCGCCGCAACCGCAATATAGATAGCCGGTACCACACCTGCGTGCTCCCAGGGATTTTCCCAGGGGAATTCCCATGGGTTGAATCCATCCAAAGGTCCCTCATCATCACCGGCAGAATCCCCTGTATCTGCGTCAGTATCTGTATCTGTTGTTATTCCGCCTCCGGCGGGCGTTGCCTGCCCAGTGGCAGGCGAGGTTTGTGATGGCGTTTTTGACGGCGTCGTGGTCACTGCCGGTATAATCGTTGCGGTATTATCGCTTTCCACCATGAGTTCAATGGATACGCTGACACCTTCTGCGACGACAGCCATCCCTGCTGTCCACCGACAGCCGAAAACTCCGCTGATTACGACCCGCTTAGTACCTTTGGGCACAGTCCCCCCCAGTTGATATGACAGGGGTGAGTCTTTAATATTGCCTGAGGTATATTTTTGTGCTTCAACAACATCCTTGTTATTCTCGTCACGAAAATATAAAGACATAGTCAGGTAATTGAAAACAAGCTGATCTCCGACACCCGAGGGCTGAGTCCCCGTCGCAGACAGCGAAACAGCCTCACCTTCCTTTATTGTCCCTGTCAGCAAATATCCTGCACTTAAATATGCAAGCGACCATTTCGCACCGGTCAGTTCCCCTCCGATTAAAGCAAAATCCATCTGTGTATTCAAACTTGCCACAAAACTGCCGCTCGATGCGACAGGCGCAGGGTCCGCATATTTATCAAGCATCTCCGCCTCAGCGCTCAAAGGCATTGCTACCAAAATTGATATGGTTATAAATATTATTGAGAGAAAAACAGAAACCGGGATTGATGAAGAAGTTTTCCTTTTCATGCAGGTATCGCCTCCTTCCGTGTCCTGGCTGCTATACGTATTATGATGGATGCGATGATCAAAATCACACCTGCGAGATATGGCAAAAATGGTACACTTAAAGCTGAGAGCGCCACTCCGGCCAAGCTTCCGGCCGCATATCCCGCCGCCAGATGATTGATTGTCGTATTTGCGGGGATCCTCCCTTTGGACCTCTTATTTGCGAAAGAAAGAATCAATCCCCGTAAAAACCCGCTCTTGCGGAAGCCAGTGCGAATTGCCAGGATTAATCCGACAATTCCGGGCATGCTGTTGACAAGGCTCGCATTCCCCGACAGGAAATTGAATATTATCAGAGCAAGTCCGATACCTGCGAGCAAGGGCGCCAATACACCAAGTCCCTGTATATAAAATCCGGCAAAGAACTGCTTTATACCTTTGGCAAATCCTTTACCCGAAGCTTTTCCCGTTACAAGCGGTATCAGCAATGCACTGAAGAAATAGGCGAAGACCGCTTTGCCCAAAATGCCCCCCAGTGCGCCCCAAAAACCTCCATACATGCCTCCCTGGGCAAATGTTATAAAGGAAAGCACCTGCACAGGCAATGGATTGATCCCCATCGCCGGCAGGATCGAAAGCACAAGCCACACTGCCGCCAGTATCAGGATCGGAATCATTTTCCGCGGACTCTTAAAGTAAGCAGCCAGGGAAGACATCCCGCGGCGAAGGCTTGCCGCAATATATTTCAAAGGCCCCGGCTGTTTATCTCCCTGTATTACCGGTTGCTTTTCCGTCTGAATTTCTGCATGACTGTCTGTCTGAATTTTTGCTTGTTTATCTTTAAGTGCCGCAAACCCCGATTGATCAATGGCTTCATCCGTTTTTTCTGCTCCGTCTGCGGTTTTTGCTGCTTTCGCCGCATCCGCTTCCTTCGAATCTTTCACTCTCTTTGGCGCCCCTTCTCCGACCTTTGTCCCGCAAGCTACACAGAATAATGTGTCAGGAGGCAACACAGCGCCGCAATTCTTACAAAACCGGCTCATAACTCCATCCTCTCAGCCTTTATTATAAAGTTTTACATGCCCGCATCATTCTATTATTCATTAAGTGAATTATATCAAACTTACCACACTTTCAGTTAACTATTGTGCAATAATATATTAATTTATCAATTTATAAACAATCCATTTATCAAAATAATATTTATCAACAAATATTGCTTCACAAATCCTCATGAATAGTATTTATGAGCTATTTGCGAAGCTGATAAACATTGAAAATAAAGGCTTACAGAGCCATCAAAAAGAACTTTACCCCAGAACAGGACCAAGAAACAGGGGTTACAGGCGTATTGACAAATTAATAACGAAATTTCACCCCAGTTGTCAGGTGTATTATGGCGTAACCTGAGGGGGCACTCCGGGGACGCCATGGAGTGCCGGCAATCGCGTCCGGCATAAGCTCTTGCAGGTTAACGTGATGGAGCTTATGCAAAGGATGTGGGGTGCATCCTTCCGGAGTGCCCCCTGCTGAAACCTCAAAAATGAATACCATATATAAGTTATTATGTAATATGTTAAGTAAATTAAATATTTAAGGCATAATATATAAAAAACAGGTGAAACCCGCCTTGCAGAAGTGTATAATGTAGTTGATTAACAAACAAAAACACTTTAAAGGAGGCTCACCTGCAATGGCAATTATACCACAAATTACAATATTCGACGCAATAAATTTTCAGGAACTCGGTGATTTGGAAACATTGAAAATGGTAATGGATAATATCCCGGACGAGGAACTTATGGGAAGGCTTGAGAAGAAGAGGGGCAACGGAAGGGACGACTATCCGGTAAGAGCAATGTGGAATTCCGTGCTGGCAGGCATAATATACAGGCATGGGAGCATTGAGAGCCTGATTGAAGAACTGAAAAGGAATGCCCAGCTGAGATATTTATGCGGATTCCGCAAGTACTGGAAAATCAGGGATGAAAAAGGCAATATAACGGGAAGCATGCCAAAGGTACCGGGATCATGGAATTATACCAGGTTTCTGCAAAACCTGATGGAGGAGCAGAAACTGATAGATGAGATATTCGATAATGTACTGGATGCCATAGTCAGGCTTTTGCCGGACTTTGGCAGGATGCTGGCAGTAGACG
>JAQUNY010000183.1 GCA_028717405.1 Eubacteriales bacterium | reverse complement strand
GACAGCCGTAATTGCGCATTCAAGTACGGCAGAGTGCTCGAGAAGCGCGCTTTCAACTTCAAACGGGCCAATTCTGTAACCTGAACTTTTTATAACATCATCAGCTCTGCCGACAAACCAGAAATAACCATCCTCATCCTTCCATGCCATGTCCCCGGTGTAATAGACATCGTCATGCCAGACTGATGAAGTCAGTTCGCCATCTCTGTAATAACCCCTGAACATACCAAAGGGAGCGGACCTGCCGGTTCGTATAACTATCTGTCCTTCTTCCCCGGATGAACATGAAGCGCCGTTTTCGTTTACCAGATCGATCTCATATCCGGGAGAAGGCTTCCCCATGGAGCCTGGCTTTGGCGTCATCCAGGGATATGTTGCTACCGCTACTGTGAGCTCAGTCTGGCCATAGCCCTCCATCAGCCTGATCCCGGTCATTTCGAGGAACCTGTTGTAAACTTCAGGATTGAGAGGTTCGCCTGCGACCGTACAATATTTCAGCCTGCTAAGATCATATACGGAGAGGTCTTCTTTTATCAGAAATCTGTAGATTGTCGGCGGAGCACAGAATGAAGTCACACCGTATTTGGCAATAACAGATATCATGTCTGCCGGTACAAATTTATTGTAATCATAGACAAAGATCGCAGCGCCTGAAAGCCACTGGCCGTATAGCTTACCCCATACTGCTTTTGCCCAGCCCGTATCTGCTACAGTAAGGTGAAGGCTTCTGTCGTCAAGGTTGTGCCAGTATTTTGCTGTCAGTATATGTCCCAGAGGGTATGTAAAATCATGCATCACCATTTTTGGCATGCCTGTGGTACCGGAAGTGAAGTAAAGTAACATTATGTCGCTGTTTATTGTCGCCAGGCTGCTGCCAGGCAGCGGCCTTTCAAAAAATGGAGAGGCTTTTTCAGTCTCAAGATTAAGGTCATACCAGCCCTCGAAACTGCAGCTGCCGAGAACAGCTACTTTTTTAAGAGAGGGCGAATTTGCGGAGGCCTCTTTGATATGGGAAACAGTTTCCGGTTCGTTAACTGAAACTATCATCCTGATATCAGCCGCATTGCATCTGTATGTAATATCTTTGGCTGTCAGCAGGTGAGTTGCAGGTATGCAAATCGCTCCAATTTTGTGAAGAGCAAGTATACACGGCCAGAATTCATATCTTCTTTTCAATATAAGCATCACAGGATCGCCTTTGGCCATGCCTGCAGACAGGAAAAAATTTGCTGCCCTGTTGCTGAGGGCTTTTATTTCGCCGAAAGTGAACGTGGCCTCATGCCCGCTTTCATCACACCAGATGAGGGCTTTTTTATCAGGGGTGTCTTCGGCTGTTTTGTCTACAACATCATACGCGAAATTAAAATTGTCGGGGATGTTTATATTGTAACCTTTTACAAAATCGTCATATGAATTAAAAGAAACCTGTGGCATAAGTTTATTAAGCATAGTTTATTATCCTTTTTTATCTCCGGTTTAATCTCCGGTTATTACTGCAATAAAGGCGGCTCGTTTGCTTCCGCCGGCTTTCATCCCGTGTTTCAGGCCGGAATCAAAATATAGCGAATCTCCCTCTTCAAGGATTATTTCATGAGTGTTGATATATACCTTGAGTGAGCCTTCGACAACATAGTTGAATTCCTGACCGGGATGAGAATTATAACTCACCGGTGCATCCTCGGGAACGGGTTCGACAGTGACCATAAACGGTTCTGCATTTTTATTTGCGAAATTCCAGGCGAGGCTTTTGTATTTATATTCCCTGCGCCTTTCCACACCTGCGCCCATATCTCTGCGGACAACTGAAAAACTGCGCAGACGGGGATCTTCGCCTGTAAGGATAGAAGAAAGCTCTACCTTGAACTTTGTTGAAAACTCATAAAGAAAGCTTACCGGTATGTCGCTGTCGCCACTTTCATAGGCCAGATAAGTTTCGGGCGGGATACTCATTTCGGCTGCCAGTGACTGAGGAGTGAGACCTGCTATTTCACGCAGCTCTCTGATCCTTGCTGAAACCTGTTTTATTTGTTCTGTCATGATATGATTCTCCTGAACGGTGCTGTGTTTTTACTTTTAAATAAATAATAGCCTTACTGAACGATGTTGGCAAGCCGTATTTTGAAATGTATAATTGATAGTGTGCCTGCAGGGTGGCTTTTCGTTATACAGGCTGAAATGGGGGAATATCGGCAAAAATGGTAAGAAGGATATACTCGGAAAAGAAAAAAGGATTTGATATAGAAGCAAGATCACTTTATGAGGAATTAAGATATGACCTTGGCATTGAAAGCCTTCGAGGCGTCCGGATAATCAACAGATACGACATCGAAGGAATAAGCGATGAGGAATTTGAAAAGGCCGTTAATATCGTTTTTTCAGAACCCCCTGTTGATAATGCCTATAAGGAGGACTACCCCTGCGGTACGGATGAAATAGTCATACCGATTGAATCCCTCCCGGGACAGTTTGACCAGCGCGCCGATTCAGCGGCACAGTGCGTCCAGCTCCTGACATGCGGAGAAATGCCGGCAGTGCGTTATGCAAGGATAATATTGCTGAAAGGCAGGCTGAGTGATGGCGACATAGCCGGGATCAGAAATTATTGCATAAATCCTGTTGAAACAAGGGAGGCATCGCTGAAAAAACCTGACACTCTTGCCATAGCAGCTGTGATCCCTTCTGATATAAAGACAATTGAAGGATTCATATCAATGGATGGCCCCGGGCTGAGCAGGCTTGCGGCTGAGATGCGGCTTGCCATGTCACTGGAAGATATGGTTTTCTGCCGGGGTTATTTCGCCAAAGAAGAGAAGCGTGATCCTACAGAAACCGAAATGAGAGTGATCGACACATATTGGTCGGATCACTGCCGCCACACCACTTTTCTGACGGAGATCGGGAGTATAAATATTGAAAACGGTGAATATGCCGCTGTGATTAAGAAGGCTCTTGAAAGTTACTATGACATCAGAAGGGAAGTTTACGGCGAAATTAAAGACTGTGCCAGGCAAAAGAAAATCAGTCTGATGGATATCGCGACTATACCTGTAAAATATTTCAGGAAGAAGGGCTTGCTTAAAGACCTTGACATATCAGACGAAATCAATGCATGCAGTATTATTGTGGAGGCGGATACAGGCAGCGGAAAAGAGGAGTGGCTTGTGATGTTTAAAAATGAAACACACAACCATCCTACTGAAATAGAGCCCTTCGGCGGCGCAGCTACCTGTCTTGGCGGCGCTATAAGAGACCCGTTATCGGGAAGGGCATATGTTTACCAGGCAATGAGAGTGACAGGGAGTGGAAATCCCAATACAAAAGTCGAAGATACACTGCCCGGGAAACTGCCGCAGAGGAAAATCACAAAGGGAGCGGCTGCCGGATTCAGCTCATACGGGAACCAGATAGGGCTTGCCACAGGGCAGGTCGAGGAGCTTTATCATGAAGGCTTTATTGCAAAACGTCTTGAGGTGGGAGCAGTAATAGGCGCAGTAAAGAAGAGCAGCGTAAAAAGAGAAAAGCCACAGCCCGGCGATGTCGTTATATTATTGGGCGGCAGGACCGGAAGAGACGGATGCGGCGGCGCGACAGGGTCCTCAAAAACTCATGATGAAAATTCGCTTTCAGCATGCGGATCTGAAGTGCAGAAGGGAAATCCTCCTACCGAAAGAAAAATCCAAAGACTTTTCAGAAAACCTGAGGTAAGCCTTCTGATAAAAAAGTGCAACGACTTTGGAGCAGGCGGAGTATCGGTTGCCATCGGCGAACTTGCAGAAGGGCTTGACATTGATCTGGATCTTGTCCCAAGGAAGTATGAAGGCCTTGACGGTACTGAGCTGGCCATATCGGAGTCACAGGAAAGAATGGCTGTTGTTGTTTCGTCACAGGACAGTGAAAAATTTATTAAAGAAGCCAGACTGGAGAACCTGGAATCTGTTGCAGTTGCGGTTGTAACTGACAGCAGGAGGCTCAGGATGAAATGGCGCGGCAGGTATGTGGCAGATATAAGCAGAGACTTTCTTGATACAAATGGAGCAGTCCAGCATGCCGAAGCATTTATCAGGTCCCCGTCGTTTTCCTCAGGTGCCGGTATATTCAGCATAAAGGAAGATGAGGCCTTTGATGCGCAGAAACTGAAACAGGATTGGGAGAAAAAT
>JAQUNY010000182.1 GCA_028717405.1 Eubacteriales bacterium | reverse complement strand
TAAGCTCAAAACCGGTATTTTCCTTCACCTGCTCAATTGTGCTACCCGGCAGCAGGTACATAAGCCTCATCCTTTTACTTTTTTCTTCAAAATCCATGACGGCAAGGTTGGTTATTACCCGGTAAGGCCCGGTGCCCTTTATAAAGCCATTTTCGTCTCTTGACACGCCACCGTTCAGATAACCGGTGGTAGTAATAAAATCGACTTTCTCAACAAACCTTCTCTTTTCATGGAAGAGAAGGATAATCGTCCTGCCGCAAAGCGAACCAACGTCGCATGCCCCTCCGCTGCCCGGGAGCCTGACTTTCGGATTGAAATAATCAGTACCTATCATTGTCGCGTTGAGATTGCCGTACATGTCGATTTGCGCGCCGCCCAGAAAACCATATTCAATGATACCGAGTGTAGCCATCTCAAATATGTCGCACATACCCTTAAGGGCGGTTGCCCTGGTCATCGTCTTGGAATCGGCGATTGAAATCGGGAGTTCCTGCAGCAGCGGCCCTATCGAACCTGTTTCGAAGAAAGGCACAGCATTGGGAGCGTGTGTTTTTCTTGCAAGAAGGACACTTATCAGCGGTATACCTGATCCTACGAAATACCCGCGGTGGTCCTCCACAAATTTTGCGGATATGCATGACAGCAGCTCGGGGTAATTATATGAGCAGTTATTTTCCATCATTCTCATCTCCCTTCTCTCCATTCCTGTAACTGAAACGGGCGCGCTCTTTTTCTTCAAGACAATTCAGGTGCTCTCTGCCCATGATTTCGAGATATTCCCTGTTATCGCCGACACTGAAAATGTATTTGTTGAAATACTCTGTCACGCCTTCCTTTGTTTTGGCCGCGGCTGTATATTCCCGGTAATTTTCGACATCCATGTCATAAAGGTATGGCATATTGCCCGGGTGTGCCCCGAAAGGCTCTTCCACAACCGCGCTTACCAGAAAGTGGGGGATTACGGTCCTTTCCGGATTATTCCTTATTTCCCTGTTGCTTATTATCTTTTCTGTGCTGATTATCACTTTTTTTGACGCCGCCGCCACATCATAGCTTGAGCCTGTAATACCGTCTATCCGGGCATTGCCGTACTCATCGCAACGATGGACGTGGATGAGCGCCACATCAGGCCTTAAGGCGGGTACAGCGCATAATTTTACTTTTGTAAAGGGGCATTCAATTATTTTAGCTGCACTGTATTTGAACGTATCTGTACCTGAATACATCGAACGGCACGGAATGAAAGGTATCCCCATTGCGCCGGCTTTCAGACGCCAGGCCATTGTAGCATTGCTCCATTCGGTGACCCGGATCTCTTTCTGCTCTATGGCCTTCCTCATTGTGTACGAAATACCGAGAAGCTCATATCCGACGTAGCAGAGATCCATGTCGCTGACGGCGCCTGCGGCAAGAAGCAGGTCGATATCCAGCGTCGATGTGTTCCCTGCGACCCTTAAGTTTCTCTTTTTTTGCCGGACAACTTCCCTGATCAGGGCAAGCGGGCCGCGGACATTGCCGGTAAGTTCGGAAACGAGATAATCACCGTCCGATACAAATCTGCCGATTGCTTCTGCGGAGGACATAATTTTGCTTACAAGCCCGATAGGCTTATATGCCTTATTCTCTTTCTGTATATCTTCTATGTTCGGGACCCGGGAAATCAAATTGCCGATCCCTTCTTCCAATACCTGCATCCAAAGCCGCCCCCTTTTTTGATAAAATTACTTATCTGATTACTTGCCTGCTGCATTGATTTGCGTTGCCCTGTTTTGTTATCCGGTAAAATTCACGATATACGAAATATTTAAATAGTATTGCTGCTGTGGGAGTACGTCCGATTTCCCATAGAATATTTCCCGTAATGAAGCCTGGGGAAAATACAATATACGAACTATGATTGCACTGTGAAGAATAAAAGTAAATGTGATTTTTGATATTTTATACTTTTAGAACATCAATTTTCACAGTTCTGCATTTTGGCCGACAACTGTGTTTTAACAGAGAGCAATTTGGAAAATGAGATAAATCACGCATGAAAAATACAAGATGTTTCTTTAATACATTGTTTGTTATAAGACTGAGTATATTATTTTATTGGAGCTTTCATTAAAACGGTTATAATAAATATCGGCAGTCTGTCATATGCTTGAAAAACATCGATTAACTGGCATATACTAATTAAGCGGAGGACCATTGAAAATGAATAAGACAAACGACCATTTCCGGAAGGCAAAGTGGGTAACAGCGCCGGACTCATACCTTGAGACTATCGGAGTATTTCCGGACAGTACGCTGCCTTTGGGGCGATGGATATGGCCCGAGGCATATTCACGGGCTCATCTGATCAACAGTTTTCAATTGTCCGGGCCAATTGTGAAAGCGATGCTCGAATTCCAGGGAGACAATGAGTTCGACCTGTATCTCAACGGACAGCAGGTAACCGTCAGACAAGAAGAAAAATTCCAGGTTAGCGGACTGCAGGATATCAGCGACCTGGTTCATCCGGGGGAGAACCATATTGCAATCCGTGGATATTTAAGCAATAATCCGAAACAATTTCTTTCAGCCATCCGCGGAGCAATTCAAATTGAATACGAAGATGGACGCAGGGAATTGATGCAAACAGACGAAGGCTGGAAAAACGGCGCCAGAGGAGGTTACTGGCAGAATCATGAGCCTGAAGACTGGCAAACGACTCCTATCCCGCAAAAGCTTTCCGTAACAATATTGCACCCGCGCCAAATCCGCCGTTCATGCTTTTTCCGCAGAAACTTCCGCCTTGATTCAAAAGTAATTCACGCAGAAGCGTATGTCACTGCAAGAGGTTTTTATGAGCTGCACATCAATGGAAGAAAAGTGGGGAGCGATGTTCTTACTCCTGACTCATCTAAGGACCTGGTTTATCAGCAATATGACGTAACAGATTATTTATCTTCCGGCAATAATGTCATAGCCGCGATTACAGGCAGCGGATGGTACAATTCGGAAAGCTGGGGAACTGTCCGGGTCAGAAAGCCGGAACTGCTGGTCGGATTATCGGTCACTATCGAAAACGATGATCCTGTTTTTGTTTGCACAGATGAGAAATGGAGAGTAACGGCTTCGCCCTTGCTCGAAGATGATATCCAATTTGGAGAACGTTATGATGCCCGGCAGGATATACCCGGCTGGGATATGCCTGAAATGGAAACGGGTTATTGGCAACCGGTAGAAGTGCCGGTGGTCCAGGCCGAATATCCGCAAATCCGTCAGGATTATGAGCCGATAAGAATCATCCGGCGGGTCTGTCCGGAAACAAAAAGAAAGCTGCCGGATGGCAATTGGATTTTCGATTTTGGCACAAATACAGCAGGCAGGGTTTGTCTGAAAGTCCGGGGTGCAAATCCCGGTGATATGATCTGTATAAGGGTATATGAACGGCTTGATAAAGATGGTGAACCGGTATGGGGCATATATAGCGATGTTTTCTATCATAACGATAACGCACCCGGCGGGAAGGCGGCCAATACGCTGAAAAATATGGACGTCTATATTTGCCGGGGCGGCGGGGATGAAATATATCAGCCGCGCTTTACTTATACAGGCTTCCGTTATGCCTGTATTGAAGGATATACGGGCGAACCGGATATAAACGATATAGAATGCATGGTTATACATACCGATTTGCGTCAGACAGGTAAATTTACTGCCGGAAACAGACAATTATCAGACGTCAGCTCCGCTGTATTGCGTACTTATCTCAGTAATATACACGGGGGGCCGACTGATTGTCCCACCCGTGAAAAGAATTTTTGGAACGGCGACCTTCAGGCCTTTGCGCCTACAGCATGCTGGTACCTGGATAATTCCCGCTTTTTATCCCATTGGGCCATCCATGGGCGAAAACTTAACTGTAACGAATATGGCTGGGCAGATGAGGTGTATATCCTGCCCTGGACCTTATATCGCTTTTATGGTGACACTGCAACGCTGGAAGCAAAATATACCGAAATAAAACAGCTGATTGAAAGCCGGGGAAAGGCTCTTGCCTTTTCAAACGCCACCTGGCGGGATCATACTGCGATACAGAATGTACCGGGCGACTTTTTTGCCGCATGCTACCAATGCAATATGTACAATACCGCAGCGAAAATTGCTTCAGTACTGGGAAAAATGGAAGATTCGCT
>JAQUNY010000181.1 GCA_028717405.1 Eubacteriales bacterium | reverse complement strand
AGCAGCAAAGCAGTTTTTACCTCCTGTAACATAAAAAGGTTCCCATATATGCAAGCCAGCCGCCTTACCTGGCCACCCGTCTGTAATCCATGCTTTGCGGTGTTTCTTTCCGAAATAATTCCGGCACAATAACGGCTGATTATTTGTTTCTTGTATTTTCTATATATGCAAGGGCGTTTTTACGCAATTCGGCTGCATGGGCATATGCTGCTCCACCGGTTTCTTTCCCTCCGAGCATCACTGCAAGCTGTTCAAGGCTTTGTTCAGGGCCGAGTGCTTTGACCTGTGTCCTTGTCATGCCGTCGTCGGAGGACGATTTGCTTATCAGTATATGCCTGTCCGCCATACAGGCTATCTGAGGAAGATGGGTCACGCATATTACCTGATGTGTGCCTGAGATCATTGATAGTTTTTCAGCTACCCTGACTGCAGTATTTCCGCCAATGCCTGCATCTATCTCATCAAAAACCAGCACCGGTATCCTGTCTGCCTCAGCTAAAATAGTTTTGAGTGCAAGCATGATCCTTGACATTTCGCCTCCGGAGGCTATCTTCAATAAAGGTTTCAGAGGCTCTCCCGGATTGGGAGATATCAGAAATTCAATTTTGTCCGCACCATCAGGTCCGTATTCCCCAATATCTGTCACAGACACGCTGAAAGAAGCCTTTTTCATCTCCAGCTCTTCCAGTTCAGCGACAATATTATTACTGAGTACAGAGGCTGTTTCAGATCTTATTTGAGTGAGTATATCTGCTGCACTCTTCAGTTTTTCCCCGGTTTCCTCATATTCGGCTTCCAGCGCTTTGATGTTGCTGCTGTCGCTTTGCAGCTCATCAAGCTCGTTACAGATCCTTGTATAATAATCCATGATCTCGCCGACAGTGTCGCCATATTTTTTCTTCAGGCTTTGTATCAGCTCCAGCCTGTCTTCAACCATCTCCAGGCTCTCTCTGTCATAATCCGTATAGTCGGCTGCTTCTCTTACATCAACTGCAATTTCCTGCAGCTGATAAAAAATATCTTCCAGTTTTGCAGCCAGTTCCTCAGATTTTTTATGAAACTGTGCAGTTTCCTTAAGTGCAGCAGCCGATTTTTCAACCAGTTCAAGAGCCGACTCCGTCTGCCTGCCTTCGCCCCTGAGCATTTCATATGCGGCCGCAAGCGCTTCAGCTATCTTCTCAGCGTTTACTATGGCGCTGCGTTTCTCTTTCAGCATTTCCTCTTCTCCTTCTGCAGGAGAAGCCCTGTTTATCTCTTCTGACTGAAATCTGTACAGTTCCTCTCGTCTCGCTCTTTCCCTTGAGTTTTGTTTTATATCTTCAAGCTTTGCTCTTATTTTTCTATATTCGCCATATAACGATTTATATGCTTCTTTTGATTCATTAAGTCTTTTCCCTCCGAAGCCGTCCAAAAACAATACATGTGTGCCAGGCCTCATAAGAGACTGGTTGTCATGCTGGCCATGCATGTCTATCAGCATTTCTCCGGCAAGCTTTATAGCAGACAAAGGTACCAGCCTTCCGTTTATCCTGCAGGTGTTCCTGCCATTTGAAAGAAATTCCCTTGATATGATCAGAACCCTGTCTGCTTCCGGTCCGGTACCGGTGATTTCCTCTATTGCCCGGGAGATCTCTCCGTCGACCTCAAAAAGAGCCTCTATATAAGCCCTTTCCTGTCCCGTCCTTATCATTTCCCTGTCGATACGCTGGCCGGTAAGCGCGTTGATAGAGTCTATTATGATCGTTTTCCCTGCTCCGGTCTCTCCGGTAAGTATATTAAGCCCTTCCCCGAATTCTATCTCCGCCTTCTCTATAAGCGCAATATTATTAATAACCAGTCTTCGAAGCATTCTTCACCCCTGCTCTGAAGCAGCCTATTTTGAATTTCCTATCCTTGTAAATTTTTCAGTCATACGTTCGGCAATTACCTCGGCTCTGCACAATATCATTATTGTATCGTCGCCGGCAATCGTGCCGATAATATCTCCCCATTTCAGCGAATCTATGGCAGAAGCAGCCGCCTGAGCCATTCCCGGAAGTGTTTTTATTACGACGATGTTGTTTGCATAATCGGCCGAAATATATGCTTTTGAAAAAATTGTCAGGAGCTTATCCGAAACATCCGCGCCTCCCTGGTTCATTATTGAATATCTTGATTTTCCGTCCCCGGTCATGACCTTTATTATTTTTAATTCTTTAATGTCGCGCGAAACGGTTGCCTGCGTGACCTCAAAACCTTTCGCAGCAAGTCTTGCCACCAGTTCATCCTGTGTTTCTATCTCATGATTTTCAATAAGTTCAAGTATGCCTGCCTGTCTGTCATACTTCATTTTTCTTGATACGCTCCCCTCTTTCATAAATTTTAGTTCTGAGAACGTTGAAAAAATTATGTTTACTTACGCAAACAAGCCTTACTGAATTTTCCGACTTTGTGACTGTGACAATATCTCCCCCGGACACTGAATAGCCCTCCTGTCCGTCTGCCGTTACCATATCTTCAACAGTTGCATCACCTTCTACAAGGACTTTTACAGTTGAGGATCCCGGCGTTACTATCGATCTTGAATACAATATATGCGGACATATGGGGGTCACGATCATAAGATCCATATTCGGTTCAACTATGGGCCCTCCGGCAGAGAGATTATAAGCCGTGGAACCTGTGGGACTTGATATTATCAGTCCATCTCCGGGAAATGTATCTATGAAACTGTCGTTTATATATGTCCTGAGGTTAATGATCCTGGATATGGCGCCTCTGGATATGACTATATCATTTAAGGCATAATCGATTGTAGTTTTCCCGAGTTTGCTTTTGATTTCCGCCTTGAGCATCATACGCTCTTCAATGTCATAGCAACCTTCCGTAATGCAGCCGGCAGCCATGTCGATGTCGTCTCTCTCAACTTCGGCAAGGAAGCCAAGGCTTCCCAGATTGATCCCAAGTATTGGTACCTTATATGGATATGCCTTCCTTGCCGCTCTGAGGAATGTACCATCTCCACCGAGGCATATCACGACACGGGAGTTGCCGAAAACAGTTTCTTCATCATCGCAGCAACAGTAATGCGAAGCGCCTCCTTCAACGGCAATGGCGTTCACAACCGGAGATTCTCTGAATATTCTTACCTTCCAGCCTCTTTTACGAATGCTCCCGGCGAGCAATTCTGTGAACGCAAAACCTTTATCCCTTGTGCCATTTGCAAAAATCCCTATCGTATCAGTGCCCATGAAGCATCTCCGTTCCGCGGGGCTCCATCTTCATGCCTTGAACCCTATAAGGCATACAGCCCGAAATCCGGGTAAAACCGTGTAAAGTATATCATATCGGCCTTTTATTGACAATACTGTATACTTCATTTATGTAAATTTGTGTAATACGTGTAATATGGAGCATCCTGTCTCTTTTTCTATTTGTCCAGACCTGCATGAGCTTCAGAAGCGACTTCCGCCGCCAGTCTGCCAAACATGAGCGGATTAACGGCACTTAAAGCATTTGGAAATATTTTTACAGGATGACCGTTAAACGCCTCTGATCCATCTGTTGACTGTAAACATACAAGGAATTCGATATTTCCGTTAGGTCCTTTTACAGGCGAATATGTCAGCCCCGTTACATCAAACCCGATTTTATTTGATGCGTCAAGGATGTCCGTAAGCACTTCAGTATGAGTTTCCATACTTTTGATGACCCCGCGTTTGCCCACTTTTTCTCTTCCCGCTTCAAATTGTGGCTTTATAAGGGCCACCGCGACAGCTTCTTTTTTCATGAGGGGAGCCAGAGCAGGCAGTATTTTTTTAAGTGATATGAAAGACACATCAATCGTAGCAAAGTCAAATCCTGCGGGAAAATCCTCAGTTTTCAGATACCTGGCATTTGTCCTCTCCATGCTGACTACCCTGGGATCTGTCCTCAGTTTCCATGCGAGCTGACCGTATCCTACATCAACACTGTAAACAGACAATGCTCCTCTCTGAAGCATGCAATCGGTAAAGCCTCCGGTTGATGAACCTATATCGATTGCTAAAGCGCCTTCCAGATCAATGTTGAATTCATCAAGAGCCTTCTCAAGCTTAAGCCCTCCCCTGCTTACATATCGGCATGATTCCCCTTTCAGGACAGGAGAGCACGATAAGTCAAACCTCGTTCCGGGCTTGTCCTCTCTGAGATCGGA
>JAQUNY010000180.1 GCA_028717405.1 Eubacteriales bacterium | reverse complement strand
AAAACTGCCTCCCTGAGCCCTTAGTACAGCCGGTGATGTAGCTGCCGCAAATGCTCCAAGTCCGGCAGCTTCCAGCATACAGCTGTCACCGATCCACGGGAGAGCTTCAGGCGCATCCGATCCGGCCAGGACAAGGTTGCCCTCAAGCAACGGCGAATCTGCCTTGTACCATTTATTCCCTGTCCCTGCGATTTTGATCCCAAACTCAACTCCGTTGCCTTCCATTGCAGTCACCACAGTAGAATAGGGTATATTCCTGATACTCTCGTGAACAGCCATGGCTGCGGCCATATCGATGGGATGGAAAAACCTGACGGTTCCGTAGAAGAGGTCCGAACATTTTTTTAAAACCAGGCTGTCCGTTTCCGAAGCTATCAGCAGCCTCATGATTTCGTTTACGGCCAGAAGTCCTGCGGCATCCTGTCTGCTGTGAAGCTCGTCTCCCATTTCAACAGACCTGGCCAGCAAAGATCTCAGTGCCATGCCGCCTGAAGCTTCAAGAACCTTTGTGACAGCCGGAGCTATTATCTCCCTGACCATTTTCAGATGCAGCCTTATGTTTTCATTAAAAACGCCCCAGCCTGCAAGCCCTCCCCTGTTTGGCCCTTCAAAGGGTGCGCAGTACCCGCGTGAACCGCTTTTTCTGTCTTCAACAATATTCAGGACCATCGAAGGAGTCGCTATGCCGGAGCCCGGTGCAACAATATGATAGTCATTTGCGGACATGTACCTGACTGAGCGGTTCAATATCAGCTTTTCAGCTTCCTCTGGCGTTTCCGCATAATTTTCAAAAAGGATTCCGTTGATGATCCCTTTTTTTTGTGTATCACACATCCTTTCCCATTCTATGGGCGGACCTGAATGCAATATCATTCCATGCACAACTTCAGGAACACATTCCGCCGCAGGCGCCATGCCCACCCAGTAAGGCTCAGATGCCTGCATTTTTTTTATTGTTTCTGCATTTGCCTGTTCAACTCTTATTGCCAGTCTGCCTGTACCGGAAATCCCATGCATTGACCCGGCAAGAGAAGGCCTGTCGGGTATTGCATAATAAGCAGGCGGCCTCCATTTGATGTCAGTCACCCGGACGCCCTGATCTCTCAGTGCTTCTGAGAAAACGCCGGCTCCCGCGCATACAGCTTTTATTTTTCCCTTTAATATTCCATTAAAATGTTCCGGGCTGCTACCCATCCTGGCATCTGCCACGCTGTCTGCTGTGCTGCCGGCCTTGCCATCCGCCTTCCTGTCTGCGCCGCTGTCCGCCCTGCTGTCTGTTTTATCCGGCATGAAGCCCTGAACATCTTCAGATGCAGATACTGATGTCTTTGAGAGTGAATCATCAGATACAGAATCTGGATCACTGCCTGGAAAAGTTTCCGGATACGAACAGGGATTAACATTTTCATCAGGGCACACTCCGTCCTTATAACAGGCTATGGCAACCGCAGCCATGACCGCAGCCTCTCTGTTTGTACCGGCAATTTTAGCCCCCGCTTCCGCAAGCTTTTCTCTTTGCTCTTCATAGCCCTGTGGATCAAGGTCAGTGCCGCAGATATACGCTATTACTTCAAGGTGTCTTCCTTCAGCTGCAGCTTTTCTGACAGCTCCCTTTACCGGACCGGCCATGATCCCGGCCGGATCACCATGCATGCCATACCCCAGGAGGAAATCCATCATAATAACTGCGACTCCGGGATCAGAAGCTTCTTTTTCAAAACGGGACAGCCTGACTGACGGATCTATTGCGGCATGCGGCCGGCCTTTAGTGAAAAATTCATCACCTATATCAATAATCGAATGCCCTTTTGATACAAGAGGATCTTCAAGCAGATCTGCACCGGGAATAACTATGTTTGAGTAAACCCGGCCGCTTCTGCCGGTCAATTCATTCAGTGTTTCCTCAAATACTGCTCCCGCTTCCTCCGCCAGTGTGCCTCCGCAGTATATCGCCCTTAGAAAACCTGATCCTGAAGCTGATTCTGCAGAAAATTTATTTTTCAGCCGCTCTTTTATATGCGAAACCTGAAGCCCCGGGGTCAGCTTTTTCCCTCCGGCCAGCTCCAGTGCTTTATAAGCAGCCTCCTCAAATGTCCGCCTGTAAAATATCCCGGATGTTTCGTCCAGGTCCCTTCCGCCACCGATAAAACATAAAACGACCGGCTTACCGCAGTTTCTGATTGCCTCGGCGACCTTGTCTGCAGCGGCCTTCGAAGGCGGCTTGGATATAAGGACGATCACACGGGTTTCATCATCTTCGGAAAAATATTTTATACATGTAAGCATTGATGATGCAAGGACTTTCCCCGACAAATCACGTCCGCCTGTTCCTATTGCCTGTGAAATGCCGCCTCCTGCCCTGTGGATGATGGACATGACCTCCTGCATACCACTCCCGGAAGCGGCTGCGATCCCTATTCCACCTCTTCTAACTTTTCCGCAAAGGCCTACAGCTGTACCGCCTATAAATGATAAGCCGCAGGATGGTCCCATCACAAGCAGCCCCTTTTCTGCTGCATATTTTTTTAAATTTACTTCGTCTTCAACATCGACACCGTCACTGAAGATGAAAACATTCAAACCGTTATGCAGAGCTTCCATAGCTTCCTGTGCCGCATATGCACCCGGCGTGGATATGACCGCCAGATTCAGGCCGCCGGTGTCCCTGGCAGCCAATCCTATACTGCCATAGCCCCCCCTGAATATTTCCCGGAGCGGGAATCCGGTCACCGCAGAATAAGGCACTCCGCATATACTTATTCCGTCAGATGTGCCTCGGCCGGCCCATGTTTCCTGTCTGTCAGGCGAAAGCTTTTCAAGTATATATTTGCGCGCGGCCTCAGCTGTCTCTTCGTTCTCAGCCATAACGGCAACTATTGTGTCGTTCGGGCCGGCGCCTTTGCCTTCCTCATTCAGCAAGCCTGTTTCCTCAAGCACAGACAAATTGAGCGGTGTCCCCATGCCCGCTGAAATATTGATAACGCCCGGCAGTTTACCGGCTTCTGATGCAACTTTCATAAGGTACATCGAGTCATGGTATTCATTTTTTTGGATGTAGTTGAATTTCAGTCCCATATCTGCTGCTCCGTCTGCCGCCTTTATATTATGTAAATAAGAGTATTTCAGTTTCACCGGCAATTTATGCCCCGGCGTTAAACCCCATATTAATTCTATCTTAAAAACAGAACAGAATAAATCTGCATATCGACATAATTGTTGTATTAAATGAGATATGAAATCTGAATATGATCATAAAATTCAATCAAGATGAAAAACTCTGTTTTCTCATTTTCGGGAATGTGCGAACAGCCATTCCACTAATTCTGCATTCTCCCAGCAATCCTCCCTGAGATTGCTGTATTCGGTATATCTGACTTCCACTCCGGCTTCGTTCAGCGCAGCTACCATGTTCTCCGTATACTTTATATCAACCGAATATTCCATCATCCCATGGAAGGCCCATATCGATATCCCGTGATATATACCGGCTTTTGTTATGTCTCCTGCGCCGGCGACCGGCACGATCGCGGCAAAAAGGTCCGGATTGCCTGCCGAAACGGCCCAGACTCCGTTCCCGCCCATTGAATAGCCTGCCGCATATATCCTTTTCTCATCTACATTATATGTCTTCGCAATATCGCGGGCCAGAGCAGCCGCTGCATCAAGATATTTGTTTCT
Organism: Eubacteriales bacterium; assembly: GCA_028717405.1. Lineage (GTDB taxonomy): Bacteria > Bacillota > Clostridia > JAQUNY01 > JAQUNY01 > JAQUNY01. Next base: position 520 of record JAQUNY010000180.1, on the reverse strand, counting down.
ATCTGATACAGTCCCCTTAAGTATTTCGCCTGACGCTGTCGCCGGCATATCAGCCCATGTCTCTCCGGCAGGGCATTGCGGTGCGATAATTATACAGTCGTGTGAAGGATCCGGGTCGTTATAAAGCCTTTCGAGAAAAGGGCTGGCCAGCTGCCTGATGTTGTCATTCCCTCTTTCATGCTGTGAATGCAGGAACAGTATAAGAGGATACTTTCTGTCTGCTTCATATCTCTCAGGCAGGATCAGCCTGAAGGGCAATACAGTCTTATCCTTTGCCGTATATGACAGCGAAGGTATATAAGATGTGTCGGTCGTGTTTTCCTGAATTACCGGCGGTACATTCCTCACAGCATAGGAATAAGGCAGCCTGGCTGCAGCTGTACTTTCCTGGAAAACGTAGGCCACTTCGGCTCCTTCATCGTTAATGTAGCTGTGTATAAGCTGTACTGCATTTTCATCATAGTTAAAATATTTCTGATAATCAGTGCCGTAATATCCAAACAGCCCTCCGGCATCCTGT
>JAQUNY010000179.1 GCA_028717405.1 Eubacteriales bacterium | reverse complement strand
GGGGGTACTGCAAAAGCGCTGGCTGATGCCGGTATACGCGTTACCGGGGTATCGGAGGTTACAGGATTTCCGGAATGCCTTGATGGAAGAGTCAAAACTCTTCACCCCAAAATCCACGGAGGCATACTGGCAGTCAGGAATAATCCGGGTCATATGAAACAGCTGGCTGAACTTGGCATTGAGACAATCGACATAGTTGTGATAAACCTTTATCCTTTCAGGCAGACAATAATGAGAGAGGGAGTGGAACTTGAGGAGGCCATCGAGAACATAGACATCGGAGGCCCGACCATGCTAAGGGCTGCAGCTAAGAACTACAGGGATGTAGCAGTCATAACCGACCCGTCAGATTATGAAGGAATATTGAAAGAATATTCAGAAAGCGGCGGCATATCACAGGAAACAAAATTTCGCCTGGCATGCAAGGTTTTTGAGCACACCAGCCATTATGACACCCTGATATGCACTTATCTCAGAAAACAAGCCGGCCTGGAAGGTTTTCCCGGGACGCTGACTCTTACTTTTGAAAAGGCGCAGGATATGAGATATGGAGAAAATCCTCATCAAAAAGCTGTTTTCTACAAAGAAACAGGATCCCTTAAGGGGTGCCTGGCCGGAGCGCAACAGCTTCATGGTAAAGAACTGTCATATAATAATATCAACGACACAAACGGTGCTATCGAATTGCTTAAAGAATTCAGCGAACCGGCAGTTGTGGCGGTTAAGCACTCAAATCCCTGCGGTACAGGCACCGCGCCGTCCATATATGAGGCTTATCTCAAAGCCTATGAATCAGACCCCGTTTCGATATTCGGGGGCATTGTTGCAGCCAATCGTGAGATCGATGTGAAAATGGCTGAAGAAATCAACAAAATATTCATAGAAATAGTTATCGGACCATCATATGCACCCGGAGCAGTCGAGATACTCGCAGGAAAAAAGAACATAAGGATACTCAGACTTGAGGATATTGCAGCGGACATAGCCGAAGACGCTTATGATATGAAGAAAGTTGCAGGAGGACTTCTTGTACAGGAATATGACCGGACAGTGTTCGAGACGGACAAAATTGAGTTTGTTACTGAAAAAAAACCTTCGGAAAAAGAAATCGAAGATATGTTGTTTGCAATGAAAGTTTGTAAGCATACAAAATCAAATGCGATAGTCATGGCTAAGGACAATGCGACAATAGGCATTGGCCCGGGGCAGCTAAACAGAATAATGTCGGTGAAGATTGCAGCCGGTTATGCGGGAGAAAGGGCGAAAGGAGCAGTTATGGCTTCGGATGCATATTTCCCGTTTGAGGACTGCGTGGAGGCTGCTGCAGCGGCAGGGATAACTGCTATTGTCCAGCCGGGTGGATCCATTAATGACAGGAAATCCATAGATGCATGTAATAAAGCCGGGATATCAATGATATTTACAGGCATGAGGCACTTCAGGCATTGATATTCGGCATTGAGGCGGCTGTAGCAAAATAATGGCAGAATGCAACGTTATGTTATCGTAATATAGTAGTGTTGTAACATAGTAGTGATGTAAAGACGTAAAGACATAAACATATAAGGATAGAGCTATTTAATTTGAAAAATTATGGAGGAGCAATGACAGACGTACTGGTAGTGGGCGGCGGCGGCAGAGAGCACGCCCTTGTCTGGAAGATATCACAGAGCAGCAGAGCCGGAAGAATATATTGCATTCCCGGGAACGGAGGCATTTCCAATCTTGCAGAGTGCGTGCCGCTCAAAGCAACCGACATTGATGGAATAAAGGCGTTTGCTCTTGAAAGAAAAGTAGATATGGCAGTAATAGGACCGGACGATCCATTGGCGGCAGGGATAACGGATGTTCTCGAGGAAGCAGGCATCAGGACATTCGGCCCGGGCAAAAAAGCAGCACGGATCGAAGCAAGCAAGGTTTTCTCAAAAGGCCTGATGCTTAAGTATGGCATACCTACCGCAAAACATGAAGTTTTTGATGAGTATGGCGCAGCGCTTAAATATCTGAAGAGCTGTGATTATCCTGCCGTAATAAAAGCAGACGGGCTTGCCCTTGGAAAAGGAGTAATAATTGCTGAAAATTTTACTGAAGCTTCCAGGGCAGTCGAAGATATTATGGTAAAAAAGGTCTTTGGCGAAGCCGGGCGCAGTATAGTAGCAGAGGAATACCTTGAAGGTACGGAAGTAACGGTATTGGCATTTACCGATGGGGACAAGGTTGTTCCGATGGTGTCGTCTCAGGATCATAAGAGGGCGTATGATAGCGACAAAGGACCAAACACAGGCGGTATGGGCACATTCTCCCCAAGCAGGATATACAGCCCGGCTATGGCCGAAATCTGTATGAAAACCATATTTGAGCCTTCTGTCAAAGCTATGTCAAGTGAAGGAAATCCGTTCAAAGGCGTTTTATATTTTGGACTGATGATAACGGCAGATGGTCCCAGGTTATTAGAGTATAATTCAAGGTTTGGAGATCCCGAGGCACAGGTAGTTCTGCCGAGGCTCAAAACGGATATACTCGATATATTTGATGCTGTTATTGACAATAAGCTTGATTCTGTTCGAATCGAATGGGAAGAAAGCGCGGCGGTCTGCGTCGTAGCTGCTTCGGGAGGTTATCCTGTAAAATATGAAAAAGGATTTGAAATAACAGGATTGGATAAAGCTGAATCACGGGAGGGGATACTGGTATTTCACGCAGGTACTGAAAAACACGGCGGCAGATATTATACATCAGGCGGGCGTGTCCTTGGAGTGACAGCTCTGGCGGACAACCTTGAGGCTGCTGCCCAAAAAGCCTACGAGGCAATATCGGATATCAGTTTTAAAGGTATGTATTACAGGCGTGATATAGCGAAGACGAGGTAATGTTGAAATGGCTCACAGTAAGCGGATCGGCATATGCGGGGGAACGTTTGATCCAATCCACACAGGGCATCTGATTATTGCCGGTGAAGCTGCGGATAAGCTTTCATTGCAGAAAGTCCTTTTCATCCCGACCGGAAATCCTCCTCATAAGGATAACGATTCAATTGCGGCACCTGAACACAGATACGAGATGGTCAGAATGGCAGTAGATGGAAATCCTTTATTTGAAGCATCAAGAATGGAGATCGACAGGCCTTGCCGGACCTATACAATAGACACGCTGATACAGCTGAACAAGATATATGGACCTGAAGTTGCTTTGTATTATATCATCGGCGCCGACATAATACCGGAGCTTGTAAAATGGAAGAAATTCAGAGAAGTATTTAAACACTGTGAATTTGTTGCTGTTTTCAGGCCGGGAGATGACCCGGGATATGACAGAGATGCTTTTATGGAAGACATCGCCGGATTGCGTTCTGCATATGGGGCAGTCATAAACCCGATTGAGACGATCTGCGTCGGGATATCATCGACGCAGATCAGGCAGAGGTTATCAGAAGGAAAGCCGGTCAGGTATCTGGTCCCTGAAAAGGTGGCAGATTACATATATAAAAATGGCCTTTATGGCATGGACACAAAAACAACGGACGGAGCAGGTCCTGCCGCAGATGCTTTTATGAACAGTGATGCAGCTTTAAATAATAGTGCAGGAACAAATACTGATACTTCTACAGAAACAGACTCCTTTGTCAGTACACTCAAAGAGAAGCTTTCTGCAACATTGAAGCAGGACAGGTATGAACATTCAGTAAATGTCATGTTATGCGCATCCAAACTCTCCGGATTGTATGGAGCGAACAGGAGAAAAGCTGAAATCGCAGGACTCCTCCATGATTGTGCAAGGGATATGGAGCTTGATGAAATGATTACCTTATGTGACAGTTACGGTATCAGAGTCGATGCCCTCAGAAAGACAATGCCCGCTCTTCTTCACGGACCGGCCGGAGCCGCTGCAGCTGAGAGCGAATATGGAATTGAGGACAGGGAGATACTTGATGCCATATACTATCATACCACGGGGAGACCGGGAATGAGCCTCCTGGAGAAGATCATATTTATCGCCGACCATTTAAGCCCGGAAAGAGGATATGATGGTATCGCTGAATTAAGAGAAACAGCGGTGAAAAACCTTGACACAGCCCTAATAGAAGCGATGGCCGGTACAATATCGTATGTCGCAGCAAAAGGTTTGCCAATACATACGGACATGGTCGAAGCAAGGAACTGCCTGTTGGCAAAGTGCGTCAAAAATGGTATAAATGACGGTAA
>JAQUNY010000178.1 GCA_028717405.1 Eubacteriales bacterium | reverse complement strand
GGACATGCGAGGGCGCTGCTTTCGGTGAGCAGTGAGGCGACAAGAGACTATATGGCAAGTGAAATGGCAAGAAGGGGCATGAGTGTAAGAGAAGCTGAAAATTATGCAATACTCATGGAAAAGAGAAGCAGGGAAAAACCTTTATTAAAGCGCAGAGATGTAAACGAGGAAAAACTTGAAGATGATCTTGGTAAACTGTTTGGAACTAAAGTAAGGCTGCAGACAGGCAAAAAGAAAGGGAAAATAGTAATAGAATACTATTCGCCGGCAGAGCTTGACAGAATAATAGAGATGCTGGAGAAGCTTTCGACAAGAAGAAAATAATGTTTCACGTGAAACATCTGTGTGATTTTGAACAGGTTATGATAATAGAGGCAGAAGGACACTAAAAATAGCGACAGGATAAGAAAAGAGGAGAGAAAACGTAAAAAGAACACGGGAGTTAGAAATAGCGGCAGGAAAAACAGAGACAGGGTAAATACGGAGATAAGAACATGATTTATCATAACGAGAATAACAGGAGTTAATCGGAAGCTGCTGAGATAGATAAGATAGATAGTAAGCAGGCGGTTGATCAGAAGAACAGTAACCAGGCCTGAGCGGAGGCATCATAAAAGGGGAACCGGAATATGGACGACAGCAATATCATTATATATATATACATACTGGCAGGCGTTTGCCTGGCCTTGATCATGGGGCTGCTTTTAACAGCGATCGTAATGGGGAAGAAAATATCAAAGTTAAATGCAAGATATAAAAGATTTATGGGAGCACTCGGGGACAAAAATATAGAAGAAATGCTTGAAACCTGTATGGTGAAGATGCAGGGAAATGAACAGAATATAGAGATTAACCGGAAAGACATAGAGGCTCTGAACAAAATTACAATGCGATGTGTGCAGAAGGTTGGAACAGTGCGGTATAATGCGTTTGAAAATGTGGGAAGCAATTTATGCTATTCAATAGCTTTACTGGACATGAACAATAATGGAGTAGTCTTTACCGGATTGTATTCAAGAGATTCATCGTCTACTTTTGCAAAGCCGATCGAGGGCGGAAAATCAAAGTTCACGCTGTCCGAGGAAGAAATAGAGGCCGTTAAAAAAGCCATGTACAACATGAACGGATAAAGTCTCCTGCATGGCTGATAAAGTGCGCAAAAGCAGTATGAGTCAAGCTATAAACAATAAGCAGAAATTATGGACAGGTAAAATATAAGTATGAAACAGAGAAAGAAAAACATAGAAGCAATTATTTTAGCTGGGATAATCCTGTTGTTAATCATAATCTCTACAGGATGCTCACTGATGGAGCCTTATGGAAGCGAGACAGATAATAAAGCGACTGTCAGGCAAAGCGGGGTGTCAAATAGTAACAGTCATGCTGCTTCCTCACAGAAAGCTGAATCAGGTAATTCAGAGATAAACGGAGGCACATCAACAGACAACTCATCAAGTGCAATGGCAACAGGTATTACAACAATAGTGAAGGAAACAGATACAGCTGCAGGGGCTTCTGCAACCGGAACCACAGGGCAAACCGAGGCCGGAGCAATGGTGCATGAAACGGAAAGCATTACAGCAACTGAACCGACTCAGGAAAAGCAGATGAGCATTGAAGAAATAATAATGCAGTACGGCACAGATATGGGTCACGATCCTTTGGCAAGGCTTGACATACCGTTTTTCAGGCAGATATGGGAACCATGGGGAAAACAGCCTTATGCCTATATGCAATCACCTGTTGAAATGTCAGGATGCGCATTGACCAGCCTGTCAATGCTGCTTAAATACTATGGAGTAGATACCGATCCGGGAGAACTCAATCAGTGGCTGAAAAACAATGGCGGATATGTCGGGCAGGGAGCGATTGTCTGGAGTGTTGCTGCAGGGAGAGCGGCAGGGCTGGATTTTCTTGGAACAATCAGTTATAGCGGAAATGCTGATCTTGCCCTTATAAAAAAGATACTGGACAGGGGATTTCCGGTGCTTGCCGAGATGAACTACAAAGGAACCAGTCATTATGTGCTGCTCAGCGGATATAACAGCGAGACATTTTATATTAATGATCCGTGGTATGAAAATCCCGGACACACAATGAACACAACAGCGATTCAGGGCGATCTTGAGGTAGCGTACGATAATGCAGGGAATCCCTCAGCAGCTATAAGGAGCATTGTATTATTTGCATATAAAGGGCAGGTAAAGCCAAGGACGAAGGTGTTTGAGGTAAAATCCAACCTTCCGGATCTGCCTGAAGGATGGCTTAGCCCTCTTGAGCTTGAAGAGATAACGTTTATAAGCGGAAGCAGGACAATGATCATTGCGGGAGAAACCAGGGAGATGAGCGGCTCCGACGGAGCAGTGCCGGAGATAAAGGATGGCAGGCTTATGATCCCGCTGAAAATATTTGCCGGCGAGCTTGGAGGCAAAGCTGAATTCGATGCCCAAACCAACAGGATGCTTGCTGTCGTGCAGGGAAGACATATCGAGTGTTGGCCGGGGATCAGGACGGCATATAACAACAGATGGTTTTTTGACTGGATGATACCGGCAAAAGCTGTTGGCGGTGATTTGCTGGTGACATGTGATGCACTGGCTGCAACAGCGGGATGCAGTTTTACATTTGATGCGGCATCGGGGAGAGGCACATTCAAACCACTGAAATAGCAGCCATATAAAACAGAGCAGCAGATCAAAGCGGCAGGCTTAGTCACAAGCCAGAGAAGCTCCGGTGGTCGAGAGGAATATTGATAAAGAGCACTCTGACATATTAAAACATAAATGTCATAAGGAGCCTTAAAGTTATAAAGTGCGGTTTTTATTGACAATGCATACTGCAGATTCTATAATGGACTTTGTCGCACGGCATTTTCAAAACAGGCTTTATTGATAAATGCAGAGTGAAAAGATAAAAATAAATAAATGATTTATTGCATGCAGGGAGAGATGGTCGAGTTGGTTTAAGGCACCGGTCTTGAAAACCGGCGTAGGTGTAAGCCTACCGTGAGTTCGAATCTCACTCTCTCCGCCATGATCAGGAGAAGTACCCAAGTCGGTCGAAGGGGACGGTTTGCTAAACCGTTAGTAGGGGCAACTCTAGCCGGGGTTCGAATCCCCGCTTCTCCGCCAAAATAGCGGGTTTCAGGCACTTTTGAGACCCGCTGTTTTTATGCCCAAAATGCGAGTTGACAACAATTTGACTACCAGAAATACAGGCAGTTATGACAAATTATAACAAGATACAAGCAGTTCTTAATATGGCTGAAATGCCAGTATATCAGGCACTAAAGGTTATAAAGAGATACAGAAAGTTACAGATAGAATGAGTTGCCCCTACTAACGGTTCTGCAGGTGTGATATTATTTAATTAACAGAAGGAATATCAGCGGAACTATAAAAAAGCAGAACACCTATTTGTACCAAAACATGTTAATATGGAGTTGTACATAAGAAGGTGAAAAATTGAAGATCTACGTTGGTGTTACCGATAATAACTGGTTTCAATTTCTTAAAAGCATTCAACCAGATGAAGTTAATTTCTGGCAGCCTAAAAGCAATAATAATTTCAGGGCTATCAATGAAGGCGAGCTTTTTCTATTTAAACTACATGCTCCGTATAATTATATAGTAGGAGGCGGCGTTTTTGTAAGGCAAACATTTCTACAGGTTTCCATGACCTGGGATACCTTTGGCATAAAAAATGGTACGTCAAATAAAGAAGACTTTATGAAATTGATATATAAGCACCGTAATACTGACAGAAATATTGATTTTGATCCTGTTATCAGTTCAATTATCCTTTCGATGCCTTTCTTCTTTGAAGAATCGGAATGGATACCGGTGCCGAATAGTTGGTCGCAAAACATAATGCGGGGAAAAACATATGATACAGATACAATAGAAGGCAGACGGCTTTTTGACGTGGTTCAGAATAAAATCAGACTAAGTACAGAAAACCTACAATGATTCAATTTGTATGGAGAGCCACAAGTGATTACTCCAAGGTTAGGCCAAGGTGGTTTTAGAGTCGTGATAACTGAAGCATACCAGCGCCGGTGTGCGATAACAGGAGAAAAAACTTTGCCTGTCTTAGAAGCTTCACATATCAGGCCATATTCTGAAGAGGGCCCGCATTTGGCAAGCAATGGGATTTTGTTGAGACAAGATTATCATACTCTGTTTGACCGTGGATATATCACAATTAATAGAAAGCTGAATATTGAGG
>JAQUNY010000177.1 GCA_028717405.1 Eubacteriales bacterium | reverse complement strand
GTAAACGGGTACAATACGGTATACAGCGTAATCAATGTTATTCAGCTCGGAAAAGTCAACAGTCTTCATATGACCATACTAACATGAGATTGATGGGCTGACAAGGTTAAAATTTTATCAAAATAGCCGGATAGTCCTTATATAATGCTGCTTTGTCCATGGATTAAGACAGTCAGTTTCCCTATAATTATTACGTATAAGATATACTGTTAATTATTACATATAAGATATGCTGTACGAATGAAATAATATCATGCTGAAGTAATACCGGGTCAATACCGGGTACTATGTATGGCAATTGTAAATGGAGGTTTCTTAACGATGGGAAAAACAGGAGTCCAAACGAGCGAAATAGGGATCCAGATGTATACTGTAAGGGATTTTATTAAAACCAGAGAAGGGCTTGAAGACACACTGAAGAAGCTGGCAGATACAGGTTACAGAAATGTCCAGATATCTGTGCCGCCTTTTATGACCGTAAATGAACTTGCTGATATGCTCAGGGTATATGGGCTGAAGGCAGACTCGGTATTCTGCACCACTTCCGAAATAACGGCAAAAGCAGCCAGGCTTGCGGAAGATGCCGCGGCCCTGGGGACAAAGGTGCTGCGCACGGATTCCATACCTGCCGCATATCGCAAAACAGCTGATGGATACAGGCGTTTTGCAGAGATGATGAATGAGCAGGCAGCTGCACTGAAGGCCGTGGGCCTGAAATATATGTACCATTTTCACGCGTTTGAATTTGTCAGCTTCGGAGATGTCCGGGGCATCGATATAATGTTGAATGATACTGACAAAAATACGGTATGGTTTCAGCCTGACGTTTTTTGGCTGGCTTCCGCAGGGACTGAGCCTTCACACTCATTGAGGATGTTTGAGGGAAGGGCGGAATATATCCATGTTAAAGATTATGCGATCAGGCAGCTTGAGGGCGTTATTGAAAATGTGCCTTTTTATTTCGCGGCGGTGGGTACGGGAAATATGAACTGGCCGGGGATAATGAAAACTGCAGGGGAAATTGGCGTCAGGCGATATGTCGTCGAACAGGATAAATGCGATGGTGATGTTTTCGAGGCGGTCAGGGTAAGCTATAACAGTTTGGTCAATATGGGAGCAGGAAAATAAACGGTTCAGGCACTGTGGCTTTTGCGGGTATCGGCAGGTTTAACAGGACTCGGCGGCTGCGGCATATAATAATTTACAATTACGGGAAAGGGACATGTGACATGAAACAGTTTAAAAAAATGAGGACAGCATTGATAGGCTGCGGGATGATAAGCAAGACTTATCTGGAAAACTGCTGCAAAAGGTTCAACATATTCGAAATGGCCGGCTGTTCGGACATAATACCGGAGAGGAGCGCAGCCCGCGCACAGGCTTATGGGATAAAGCAGATGACCAATGAAGAGATTTTTGCCGATCCTTCAATTGAGCTTGTTATAAACACGACATACCAGATGTCCCATTATACCGTGTCAAAACAGGCGCTGCTTTCCGGAAAGCATGTATACAGTGAAAAAATGATGGCGGTAACTTTTGAACAGGGAAAAGAACTGGACGCGCTGGCAAAAGAACGCGGACTGTTTATGGGATGTGCGCCCGACACCTTTATGGGAGCCGGACTGCAGACATCAAGAGTGCTGCTTGACAGTGGCATAATAGGAACCCCCGTCTCGGCTAACGCAATAATCGTAAGGGGATATCACCACGAAAGGATGAGGACTGAAGCTGAAAAGAGGTTTGCGTTTTGCCCGGGAGGCGGGATAATTTACGATGTGGGCTGCTATTACCTTACCGCACTCGTGAATCTTCTTGGGCCAATCAGAAGGGTCTGCGGCTTTTCACAGACAAGGGATCCGGGAAGCCGCATTTACAGGCATCCGGCAAATCCGCTGTACGGAGATGTAATGACAATAGAAACACCGAATAATACTGCGGGTACCCTCGAATTTGAGAATGGCGTTCTGTGTGTCATCCTGACATCATCAGAGTCGGTCAATGTGACCAACAGCTTTATCATATACGGAACTGAGGGTAAAATTGTCCTTAATGATCCAAATACTTTCGGAGGACCGGTGTATGTTCAGACAAAGATGGGCGAAGCGAAGGAGATGCCGCTTACTCACGCGTACACCGACAATGTGAGGGCGCTTGGAGCCGCCGATCTGGCCTATGCAATCAGGAACGGGCGGGCGCCCAGGGCTAATGCGGCAACCGCACTGCACACTCTTGAAGCGGCGCTGGGTATTGGCGAAAGCGGAGAAACAGGCAGGATATATTCCATGACGACCTCTGCAGAGAGGGCAGCCCCACTTGAAGCCGGGTATATTGAATACCCCGAGATGGTCCTTGATATCTGAGAAGGCAATGAAATTAAGACACAGAAATGAAGGGAGTCGATCAGTATGGCAATCAGTATTCAAATGTACACTCTGCGGGATTATATGAAGACTTATGACGGTGTGAAAGATACGCTGGCGAAGGTTGCGGGCATTGGGTACAAATATGTCCAGATCAGCGTGCCGCCTTTCATGAAAATCGAGGAGCTCAAAGCCTTACTCGACAGTAACGGATTAAAGGCTGACTCATTAATGGCTCCTGTAGCCTCGGTTGAGGCCGGGATCGAGATGATCGTTAAAAACGCCGGAATACTGGGAACTGATGTGGTGCGCACTGATGGCATACCATATAAACTTGTCGTGACTGAAGAAGGATGCAGGGAATATGCGGCTGCCCTTGAGAGATGCGGGCGCCTGCTAAAAAGAAACGGCCTTAAGTTTATGTACCACAATCATGCGATCGAATATATCAACTTTGAAAACTGCACCGGCATGGACATATTTTTGGAGGAGACCTTACCGGAGCATGTAATGTTCCAGCCGGACGTGCACCATATAGCCGCGGCGGGAGCCGAACCCTCGGCAGCTTTGAAGGCTTTTAAAGGACGCTGTGAATATGTGCACATGCAGGGATATGCGATCATACCGGGAGAAGGCTTTGACAAAAGCGTTCCGCGCAGGACTGTGCCGGTTGGCACGGGGAACCTCAATTGGATCGGCATAGTAAAAACATGCAAAGAAATCGGCGTCAGGCTTTTTGTTGTTGAGCAGGACTGGTGCATAGGTGATCCTTTTGAGGAGATTGCCTTGAGTTATGGAAACCTGCTGAAAATGGGAGTGAAGAGCGACTTTTAAATGCATTGGTTTTATGATTGGCATTATGATTGAGAGATATTCAGAACAGACAGCGGCAATGGCAATAAGCGGTTAGCCCAAAAGCGATAAACCAAAAATAAATATTACCATAACTTGTTTTGGCGCGCCAGTCCAAATATTTCAGTTATTTCGCGAAAAATTGGGCTTGCACGTTGTACTCATATCTTATAATATTTCTATGTGTCTATGCGCAGGATCATTTATTGCGCCTGTATTTATTTAGAGGGAGGAGTGCCCGGAATGCATGATTTTCTCAGTGTACTCAGAAAAGAAAGGTTCATTGCGATAGCAAGAGGGATCGCAGCATGCGATATTGCCAAAGTAACTGAGGCGCTTTATGAGGGAGGAGTCAGATTTTTTGAGATAACATTTAATCCGTCAAGGCCGGAAACAGCTGAAGAGACTGCGTTATCCATAAGGGAAGCCATAAAGGCAGCCGGGGCCGGGATGGCGATCGGCGCGGGAACGGTTATCTGCAGGGAATACCTGGAAGCAGCTTTTCAAGCCGGGGCGGGCTATATCATTTCGCCCGATACGGATGAAGAAATAATAAAGAGGACAAAGGAACTGGGCCTTTACTCGATACCGGGAGCGTATACGCCTACTGAAATAAAGGCGGCTTATAAGGCCGGGGCTGATGTCGTCAAGCTTTTTCCGATAACTGTAAATGAGATCCCATACCTGAAAAATATTTCGGCGCCGCTGCCACACATACCTTTTCTTACAACCGGGGGAGTCAATCCGGATACGGCTGCGGCTTTTATTGAGGCTGGCGCTGTTGCGGTGGCGGCGGGAGCTTCAGTCGTTAAGCCTGATTTGGTCAGGAATGGGGATTTCGCGGAAATAACAAGGCTTGCCGCGCTTCATGTAAAGGCTGTCAGCGGACGCTGAAGACCGGGTTACCGCTGCGAAGGTAAAAAGCAGACCGGATGGCGGGGACATCTGTGTGTGAGGTATGAGTTATCAGATGGATAAAATGTGCAAAGATTTCCAAATATATTTATAAGGGTGTGTACGCTAAATG